>NZ_JANMZH010000695.1:0-26574 GCF_031383065.1 Microcoleus sp. OTE_8_concoct_300
GGCTGATCTATTGAGTGTGATTCAAACTTGTCGTTTTCCAGCTCGTTCAGTAATGACTTTTTTCCGTGAGGCTATTTCTGCCCATTCTTGTGACTTGGCTCGGCCTGAACTCATTCCCATTTTTCAGACCTGAATCCTTACTGCCTATTTCTTTGGCAACTACACCATCGCCTTAGACTACATTGCCCAAGCGAACCTCTACTTAATAGCAGTGTCAGGAGCAATTTATACTCCTGTTTTCCATTTTTATGCCGGGTTAACCTACTTGGCGTTATTATATACGCAGTCAGAAATTGAGCAAGGTAACACTCTTACACTGGTGGAAACCCATCAAACTACTCTAGCTCAATGGGCGCACTATGCTCCCATGAATCACCAACATAAAGTTGACTTAATAGAGGCTGAAAAAGGCCGGGTTTTAGGCAAGAATTATGAAGCGGGGGATTGGTACGATCGCGCAATTTCCGGAGCCAAGAAAAACGAATATATCCAAGAAGAAGCCTTAGCTAATGAACTAGCAGCTAAATTTTATCTGGACTGGGGCAAAGAAAAAGTTGCTTCTGGGTATATGCAGGAAGCATACTATTGTTACTCTCGATGGGGCGCAAAGGCAAAAATAGCCTATTTAGAACAACACTATCCTCAACTACTAGGGGCTATTCTACAACCGACTAAACGAGCTATCATATCTGAGGGAACAATCTCTCCAACGCTGATGAGAAGCTTAACTAGCACCAGTAACAGCAACAGCAAGAATGTATGGTTGGATTTTCCGGCGGTGATGAAAGCCGCACAAGCTATTTCTCAAGAAATTGAATTAGAGAAACTGTTAGCCACTTTGATGCAAATTGCGATCGCCCATGCCGGAGCGCAAACCGGAATTTTAGCGATCGATCGAGAGGCAAAATGGTTGGTAGTGGCGACAGCGGATCAAAACCATACAGAAAAGAGGTATATTCCTTTAGCTGAATGTCAAGAATTACCCCAAAGGTTGATTTATTCTGTAGCCAGAAGTCAAAAAACAGCGGTTTTTGATAACTTAAGCGCTTCCACTCAATTTGCAGGCGATCGCTATATCATCACCCAGCAGCCTAAATCTGCTTTATGTATTCCGATTAGCAAGCAGGGAAAATCGATCGCGATTTTGTATTTAGAAAATAATCTTACAGTGGGAGCATTTACAATGGATCGCATCGAAACCCTCCAAATTCTTAGTGCTCAAGCCGCTATATCCATTGAAAACGCCCGTTTGTATCAACAAGTAAAGAACTACTCTCAAACCTTGGAAGCGGAAGTAGAGCGAAAAACAGAAGAGTTAAGCCAAAAAGCTTTTGATTTAGAGCAAACATTGAAAAATTTACAGCAAACCCAAACACAACTAATTCAGAGTGAAAAAATGTCAGCCCTCGGTCAACTGGTAGCGGGGATAGCACACGAAATTAACAATCCAGTTACTTTTATTCATAGTAATCTTCAGCCGACAGAAAATTATATCAAAGCTTTGCTGAATTTGCTGGAACTTTATCAGCAAGAATATCCAAATAAAAGCTCAGCAATTAAAGCAAAGATTGAGGAAATTGAGTTAGCATTTATCACGGAAGATTTAACTAAGATCCTGCAATCCATGAAAGTCGGAAGCGAACGAATCAAACAAATTATCCTGAGTTTGCGTAATTTTTCTCGCTTAGACGAAGCAGAAATGAAATCTGTAGATTTACACGCCGGACTTGAAAGCACTTTACTAATTTTACAAAACCGCTTTCAAGAAAGTGAGAATCAACCGAAGGTACAAGTGATTAAAGAGTATGGCAAACTTCCTCATGTCTCCTGTTATGCGAGTGAGATGAATCAGGTATTTATCAGTATTATTAGTAATGCTCTTGATGCTCTCAAACAAGTTAGTAAAACTAATAAAAATCCTTTGATTAAGATTCAGACTGAAGTCAGAGAAAAAGAGTGGGTAAGAATTACGATCGCTGATAATGGTAGTGGGATTCCTACCCATATTCAAAAACGCATATTTGAGCCATTTTTTACAACTAAACCTGTGGGGAGTGGTACAGGTTTAGGTTTATCTGTCAGCTATGCTATTATCAAAAAACATCGGGTAAATTAACCTGTGATTCGACAGTGAGCAGCGGGACAGTTTTTGTAATTGAGATTCCGATAAACTATAGCAATTCTAAATGATTCGTAATTTTTTTACCGCACTCCAACCCTCCCCTTAGTAAGGGGAGGGAGTAAGAAATTTACAAATGATTTAGTAGGATGGCTATATCTGGTATAACTTGGGCTAGAGAGGGACTCAAATATTGATGTCAAGAGGAAACTAGCATGGGCTTAAAAATTCACCGGGATTTTCGTAATTGGGAAACGGACGATCGCATTGGTGACACCGAGTGGTAAACAAAGGGTGAGTATCCAGCAATTCCAATTGTTCCTCTCACCTCCACAATCAAAAAATCTGGGTTAGAGTTCGTCGATCGCAAAAATCAAGATTAGATATTCAAAACGGCTAGATTAATGGCGTACTTATCGTCGCCGTTGCTTCCTCTGTTCGTAAGGATAGCAGTCAATCACGCAAGATCTCATGTAACTCCCTTTGGAATCAGAGTCCATCAGTTCTAGATAGACATTATTCGGCACTTCAGAATATAGATAGGTTTTGCCACTATTGAAAACAACCTCCAGAGTAGAAGTTGTTTCGTCATAACCCACAGCTTTTATCATGCTGGATTCGACTGGTTGTAGTTTCATGCTTTCCCGATAAGTAAGGCTACCTGAAAAAAACAACATACCCAAATCCCGGACTTTTTAAAGAAGTCAGGACTCTAAAGCCCGATCGCACCTGAATTTCCCCTAAAATAATTTCTACTCCCTCAATCCCAAATCCCAAATCCCAAATCTAAAATCGAAATGACTCATTCCACCGATATCGTCACCCTCGGCCGCTGGATGGCCTCCGACTTCAGCAACCAAGCCCAAGCCTTTGAAAATCCGCCCTTCTTCGCCCACATCCGCGTCTGCATGAGACCTTTGCCCGTCGAAGTTCTGGATGGGCTCAGCTTGTACCTAGAGCAAGCCTACGATATCGAGCTGCACGTACCGTACCGAGTCCGAGTGTTAAAATTAGTCCCGGTGGGCGATCGAATCGATATCGAAAATTATGCCATAGAAAACGAAGAACAATTCTATGGCGCTTCCCGCGACCCGCAACGGCTGCAAGAAATCAAAAAAGCACAACTGACACTGCTGCCGGGCTGCACCTTTATTACGCACTGGACGGGCAACAGCTTCAAAGGGTTTGTCGAACCCGGAAAAGGCTGCATGGTGGTCAGAAAGGGCAAAAAAACTTATCTAGACAGCGAATTCGAGATTGACCAAGACAAATTTATTAGCCACGATCGCGGACGTGACCCCGAAACCGACGCCCACGTCTGGGGAGCCCTCGCTGGCCCCTTTGAATTCACCCGCCGCGCCAGTTTCGCCGACGAAATTCCGGTTTAATCCAAAAAAACTGAGTCCCTCCTGGGTGAACACGCTTGATTAAAGGTTCAGAATGCACCATTACCTGGTACATTAACCCAGTATTGGCAAGCAAGATTCACCGTTGATTTATGAAAGTCCTGGTTATTGGTGGCGATGGCTATTGCGGTTGGGCAACCGCACTCTACCTTTCTAACAAGGGTTACGAAGTTGGCATCCTCGACAGCTTCGTGCGGCGGCACTGGGATCTGGAACTGTGCAGCGACACCCTCACTCCCATCGCACCGATTCAGCAACGACTCCAGCGATGGCAAGATTTAACGGGCAAGTCGATCGACTTGTTCGTCGGTGACATCACCAACTACGATTTTCTCAGCAAAAGCATGAGAAAATTTGCACCCGAGGCGATCGTCCATTTTGGCGAACAGCGTTCTGCCCCCTTCTCAATGATCGATCGCGAACACGCAGTCCTCACCCAAGTCAATAACGTCGTCGGGACACTCAATCTGCTGTACGCCATCCGCGAAGACTTCCCCGAGTGTCACCTAGTAAAATTGGGGACAATGGGCGAATACGGCACCCCGAATATTGACATTGAAGAAGGCTACATCACGATCGAACACAACGGCCGCAAGGATACACTACCCTATCCCAAACAACCAGGCAGTTTCTACCACCTGTCAAAAGTCCACGACTCCCACAACATCCATTTTGCTTGCAAAATCTGGGGTTTAAGAGCCACCGACTTAAATCAGGGCGTAGTGTACGGCGTGCTCACAGATGAAACCGGCATGGACGAACTGTTGATTAACCGTTTGGACTATGACGGAGTATTCGGTACGGCCTTGAACAGATTTTGCATCCAAGCTGCGATCGGTCATCCTCTGACAGTTTACGGAACTGGCGGACAAACCCGAAGCTTCTTAGACATTCGGGATACCGTGCGGTGCGTGGAATTGGCTCTAGCCAACCCCGCGAAGGCCGGACAATTCCGCGTCTTCAACCAATTCACCGAACAATTCAGCGTCGGCGACTTAGCCTCATTGGTGCAAAAAGCAGGCACGGCAATGGGATTAAAAGTAGAAATCAACCACCTCGAAAATCCCAGAGTCGAGAAAGAAGAACATTATTTCAATGCCAAAAACACCAACTTGCTAGAACTCGGCTTGCAACCGCACTACCTCTCAGATTCCCTGCTCGATTCTCTGCTGAATTTTGCCACAAAATATCAGCACCGCGTCGATAAAAATCAGATTTTGCCGAAGGTTTCTTGGAAGTAAGTTCTGGCCTCTACCTGCGGGGAAAGAGCTTTTTAACGAACCGCGAAGGCGCGAAGGGCGCGAAGTAAGAGAAAAGAAGGGAAGAGAGGAGAAGGGTTCGCAAGTTCTGAATGGAGTTTGCTGTATATTAAGATGATCTATCTTTTTTATCTTTTGCTCTGTGTCCTCTGTGTCCTCTGCGGTTAATTAAAAAATTCCCTAAGGTTTTTAATGCTGGCTTTTTGGGAATAAATGCCGTAGAAATTCGCATTATCATTCTGTTGCTTTTGGTTGTTCTGCCCAGATTTTGGGCCCATGCAGGTTGTGCTTATTATTTAATACCGGAATGGGCTGCACTAACGGCGAGTTATCAAAATTACCGCGCCCGTTAGCGAAGCCCCAAATGCTACTGGAACAGAAATATCAATTGCCAGAACAGCACAGGCAATTCACAGAATTAATTGCTTTGCCGAAGGTGTGGGATTGCTTTTAGGTGGGATAATTGTATCGATCGGAATTCACGGAGTTTGTATGTTGCCCCCAGAAACATCACGAGAGTAATTAGTTGTGGTGAAGCTGCTAACAGAACCCTATTTAAACCAGGCAAGTAAATGGCCGAAAACAGGCCGTCACATTCTGGCACAATTTGATGAACATACGGTCGTAGTGTACCAAGCCTACCGTCCGGCGATCGGTCATTTTGCAGCTAAAAATGGTTATTTCGGCGGGGAATTCAGCCTGAATCGTATGAGTTGGATTAAGCCAAACTTTCTATGGATGATGTATCGATCGGCATGGGGTACTTCATCGGGTCAAGAAGTAATTCTTGCTATTTGGCTAAAGCGCTCGGCCTGGGACGAAATTTTAGCATCTGCTGTTCATTCTAATTTCGTTCCAGCAGTGTATGGAAGCGAAAAAGAATGGCAACAAGCTGTTAAAAATTCGGATGTACGGCTGCAATGGGACCCGGATCATCACCCAGATGGATCGAAAATGGATCGGCGGGCAATTCAACTCGGTTTGCGCGGCAGTGTTTTAGCTAGTTACGCGCGAGAATGGATTGTTAAAATCGAGGATATTTCCCAATTCGTGCAGCAACAGGGTCAATATAACGGAGGCGATACCACGCAATTACTGACTCCTTGTGAGACAGTGTATCCTGTCATCGACCCCGACATTTTCCAGAGGCTAGGATTATCGGCTCCCTAAGTAACTTACTATGAAAATTGCTCTTTTCACTGAAACATTTCTGCCGAAAATAGACGGCATTGTTACCAGACTGATTCACACTGTAGAACACTTGCAGCGCGCGGGCGAACAAGTTCTGATATTTTCTCCCGATTATGGAATTAAAGAATACAAAGGCGCCCGAGTTTACGGTGTGGAGGGTTTGCCTTTGCCGATGTACCCGGAACTGAAAATGGCACTTCCTTCTCCGGCTGTCGGTCGCCAATTACAGCAGTTTAAACCGGATATTATTCACGTTGTTAATCCCGCTATTTTGGGATTGGGTGGTATATATTACGGCAAAAAGTTGAACATTCCGATTTTGGCTTCTTACCACACGCATTTGCCGAAATATTTGCACCATTACGGTTTTGGAGTCCTCGAACCTTTATTGTGGGAATTGCTCAAAGGTGCCCACAACCAAGCAGAACTGAATTTGTGTACTTCTACAGCAATGGTGGAGGAACTCAGAAGCCACGGGATCGATCGGGTAGATTTGTGGCAGCGGGGCGTAGATACTGAAATGTTTGTCCCGGAATTGGCAAGCCGAGAAATGCGATCGCGCCTTTCTGAAAATAACCCAGACAGTCCCCTGCTGCTGTACGTCGGCCGCCTCGGTGCAGAAAAAGAAATCGAACGCATCAAACCAGTCCTCGCAGCGATTCCCGACGCCCGCCTCGCCCTAGTGGGAGACGGCCCGCATCGGCAAACCCTCGAACAATATTTTGCCGGCACCCCCACTAATTTTGTCGGCTACCTCAAGGGGCAAGAACTCGCAACAGCTTACGCATCGGCCGATGCCTTCATTTTTCCCTCCCGCACCGAAACCCTGGGCTTAGTGCTCCTCGAAGCAATGGCTGCGGGGACGCCCGTAGTGGCGGCGCGCAGCGGCGGAATTCCCGATATCGTCACCGACGGCGTTAACGGATATTTATTTGATCCCGCCGACGAAGGAGGATCTCTGACGGCCACCCAGCGTCTGTTTGCCAATCCCGAAGAACGGGAAACCCTGCGCCAAAACGCTCGCCGAGAAGCCGAACGCTGGGGTTGGGCCGCCGCCGCTGCACAACTGCAGCGCTATTATCAATCAGTGGTATTTGCCCAGTCTGTGCCCACAGCGGCCTAAATGTCCGGATCGGTAGCACCTTTAAACATTACCGCCACCTTAGCTTCCCTGTTCGATCGTCATTCGATCGTCAGTTGGTAGCGTTGTCGGGATGTCCTCAAAGACAGATCAAACTTTTTTGCTGCATAAATTGCCGTCGCTATCCTGCTGTTGCGTTTACCATTAAACTATGAGTAGCTCCCTCCGGAATGCCGATCGCGCTGCTTTCATAGCGCCCTTTACCTGACCGGATACGGTCGCCGAGTGCGCTAAAACAGTCACACCGCGCTCTTGCCGACCACACAGCGTCAAATGCACATTGCACTCTCGATCGAACTAAAGCCTGTCACCTAATTTTCAGGCCTTCTGTTTTGTGAACTCAAGTTCAGCTTGAATCGACCAAGTATCATCAGTCTCGAGCCAGAGTCGCATAGCCCAATACTTTGCTAAACTTATCTAAACCTATCCGTTGTAACAACTTTATGTGAAAACTCTCACCCTTGCACCTGAATTAATTGGAGTATCCTACTATGTTTGCCCTCAAGCGAGCGCTCAAATTGAATAAAAACGAAGCGACCTTAATGGTAAAACACGCGGGATTTAGACGGGTGGCGTTTAACATGGATCTGAGCCTTCGGACTCAGATGTACGGCGAGGGTAAGTTTTCGGACTCAAAAGTGATTAATGAAATCAATAAACTTTTGAGCGATCGCGTCAAGAAACAACCCGGATTTGCTGGGATGAATCAATTGTCGAGCAGGGTGGCTCAAAATGCCTTGATTGACTTAAAAGGTGCGTTTAGTAGGTATCGTTTTGGGCAATCAGGTCATCCCACTTTTGCTAGTCGCCGCTGGGGTCAATTGTTTACGGTAGATTCGTCAAAGGGAAAGGTTGTACTTGATACGGGCTATACAATTAAGATTCCTACACTTGTTGGGACGTTTAGACTTCACGAACCCTGGGACTGTGGCTTGGTTTCCCAGACTTTTACCATTTCAAAAGAAGGTAGTTGTTGGTTTGTTTCGTTCAGTGTTGATGCGGAACGTTTACCAGTCCAACAGCCTAAAAAAATCCTAGGTGTCGATCGGCGAATAAAATCCTTCGCCACCTTCAGCGAAGCTGAAGGGTCAAAAAATCAAGTTTTTGAGGCGCCCAAGCCGCTAAAACAAGCGAAAACCAAGCTGGCAACATTGCAACGCCAAGCATCAAGACAAGCGAGGGGTTCCAACAATCATCACAAAACCTACGCCCGCATCAGCCGCCTTCACGCCGGAATATTTTGCGTTCGTAAGGACTTTTTGAACAAGTTAACAGCTTATTTAGCCAAAAGTTTTAAGCTGATTAAGATTGAAGACTTGAACGTGAAAAGGATGATGGCTAATCATAAGCTGGCGGGAGCGATATCAGACCTGGGTTTTTACGAATTCAAGCGTCAACTGACGTATAATTGCCTTATGTATATGGTGACAAGAGTGCTAGTCGCTCAATGGTTTCCTAGTTCTTTGACTTGCTCGAACTGCGGTCAAAAACAAGCTCGGAAACTAAGTATTAGAACATATAATTGGCAGTCGGGTGGTGTGTCTATCGATCGGGATTTAAATGCTAGTATCAATATTTTGAATAGGGAACCATCGGCAGCCAGGAGGATAGCCTACTAACCTTGGGAGAGCCGACTCCCTCGACTACGTTGGGTTCAACAGCGTTGCCAGCAAACGTCAATTAGCTTGAGCTAAGTTTGAGTAAGTTTTACGAAGCAGGTTGTAAAAAAAACGATGTCTCGATCGAGCAGATGTAACAAGCAAACAGAAGTTGCGTGCGCCACTTTTGAACTCACGATTCATGAAAGCGACAAGCGAGTGTCGGCGCGTTTCCAAACAACTTAAATCGTTTGTACGGCCTCCGAATCAAGCGCCGATCGACCTGCGGGTCAGTCTACCCCTCTGAGAAAGCAGTTAATCATGACATTCTCCAATACTGGTAGCGTTCTGGCTACACTGACTCAAGTCAATTTTATGGGGGCATTGACCTCCCGTGTTAAGAGCCTGCCAGTTCCTGAATTAGTGTGCCTGCTCGACTTTATCACGGCTGAATTTCAGCAATTTATCCGGGCGATGGACCTGATTAACAATGAAGCACTCGAAACTCTCTTAGAGCAACTGTTAGATGCCTTCACTGTCAAAATTGGTCAAATTCTGCAAGCAGACCGGACAACAATTTTTTTGGTTGACTCCAACAAAAATCAACTGTGGCACAAAACAGTCGATGCACAGACGGGCGAAGATGTAGAAGTACGTTTGCCGATGGATGTAGGCATTTTAGGCTACGTAGCAACAAGCGGAAAATCGATAAATGTGGCGTCGGCTCGATCGCACGAGCATTTTAATGCCGAAATAGACCAACCACCGGGCTACCACATCGAGAGCATGCTCTGTATGCCGATTTTTAGCAGCAAGAGCCAAGAAGAACCCGTAGCGGTGGTCAGACTGTTAAATAAAGCTGGCGAGGCCCCCTTTACCGAGGAAGACGAACAGCAGTTCCAGGCTTTTGCAGATTCGATCGGGATTATTCTCGAAAGCTGTCAGTCTTTCTACGTCGTCGCTCGCAACCAGCGAGGGGTTGCCGCACTCCTGAGAGCCACCACGACTTTGGGTCAAAGTCTTGACTTGGAAACAACTTTGCGCGCTGTCATGGATCAAGCTCGCGACTTGATGCAGGCCGATCGTAGCACGCTATTTTTGTTAAATCGGGAAACCAACGAACTCTGGACAAAAGTCGCCAAGGCCGACGGCAAAACGATCGTCGAAATCCGCATTCCTGCTAATAAGGGAATTGCTGGCTACGTGGCTTCGACCGGTCAACCTCTAAATATTACAGATGCTTACGACGATCCCCGCTTTGACCCCTCTACAGACCAGCAAACCGGATACCGCACTCGGACTGTCTTGTGTCTGCCGGTGCATAACGCTAAAGGTGAGCTGATCGGGGTGACTCAGCTAATTAATAAGAACCAAGGTACTTTCACCACTTCCGACGAAGAGTTTTTGCGAGCGTTTAATTCCCAAGCAGGGATGGCGCTGCAAAATTCTCAACTGTTTCAGAACGTGATGGTGGAAAAGCAGTATCAAAAAGATATGCTGCAAAGTCTTTCAGATGCAGTAATTTCCACGGATTTACAGGGACGAGTTGTAACAATTAACGAAGCTGCGCTGGAATTGTTAGGGTGTCCGGTAAATCAACCTAAAAGCAAACACAATCCCCAGGTTTGGGAAGAAAAACTGATTGACCGCTATGTTTGGGAAGTTGTGCCGATCGAAAATTTGCAATTTCGGCTCGAAGACAGTCTCAACCATGCTGCCCGACATTACGTTCCCGAACAAAGTTTAACTTTGGGACTATTGGTGGAAAAAACCAGTTGTTCCGCAGAAACAGCAGCAAAAACAGAAGAAGAAACAGCAGAAGAAACAGAAGAAGAAACTTACATTTTGGCCGTGCCCGATCGCACTGACCCGAATTTATATTACGCTTGGGGCGAAAACAGCGCGTGGACTGAAGAAGTAGCGCTGGCAGAATTAGCTAATGCCCAATCTCTATTTTCGCTGTCCAAAGCAGCCCTGTATCACCCCTATTGTCCGCTGCCCATCCCCGCCTCTCGAATTAAACTAATTGAACGCAGTTTGAATTTGACTGTCAATCCGCTGATCAATCCAGAAGGCGGCGTGCGCGGCGGTTTAGTGGTACTCGAAGACATCAGCCACGAAAAGCGGATGAAAAATACGATGTACCGCTACCTGACTCCTGGAGTCGTAGATAAAGTGATGGCCTTGGGCGAAGGCGCCCTGATGGTGGGCGAACGCAAAGAAGTGACTATTTTATTTTCCGACATTCGCGGCTACACCTCGCTGACCGAAAATCTGGGAGCCTCCGATGTGGTATCCCTGCTGAACGACTATTTTGAAACGATGGTGGAGGCCGTTTTCCACTACGAAGGCACTTTAGACAAGTTTATCGGCGATGCTTTAATGGCGGTGTTCGGCGCGCCCCTGCCGCTGAATCCCCCGGAAAGTCACGGTTGGATGGCGGTGCAGTCGGCTTTAGATATGCGCCGGCGTTTGAAAGAGTTTAATGATTCTCGCCCCGGCGCAGATCCGTTTCGCTTCGGAATTGGGATTAGTTCCGGAGATGTGGTTTCGGGAAATATTGGTTCCCAAAAGCGGATGGATTACACGGTAATCGGGGATGCGGTGAATTTGAGTTCGCGCTTGGAACAGCTTACAAAGGAGTACGGCTGCGATATAATTTTAAGCGAATTTACTTACAGTTTGTGCCGCGAAGGGATTTGGGTGCGAGAGTTGGACAAGGTGCGGGTTAAGGGCAAAAATCAGCCGGTGGGCATTTACGAGTTGCTGCAAAATAGTTCTGAACCCATCGACGGGGAAACCGTTCGGTTTTTGGAACTTTACAGCAACGGTCGCGATGCTTATATTGCTAGAAATTTTCACAAAGCTATTAGTTGTTTTGAAGCGGCTTTAGCGATGCGACCCAGCGATCGAGCTGTAGAAGTTCACATCGAGCGCTCCCTCAGCTATTTGGAAATACCCCCGCCCGAGGATTGGGACGGCGTGCATACTATGACCAGAAAGTAGAATATTATATCACATCCGAGTGTTCAAAAGTAAAAAGATTGGATAGCCTTTTGATATATTCCTTATGACAGAGTAAAGAAGTGGAAAAATGTGAAAACATAAATCGGATGCCATATTAAAGTTAGTATTTATTTCCAGGCTAACAATTAAATGAGTTATTTATCTGTTCCCAATGCCACAAAAGCCGATCGGATTCTGGTAGTAGATGACGCACCAGATAATGTTTTGTTGGTGCAGACAATTCTGGAAGAAGAAGGTTACGAAATTAGCACGGCAGAAAACGGCTTTTCTGCCTTGAGCCAAATTGACAAGTCAGCCCCGGATTTGGTACTGCTAGACGTAATGATGCCGGGAATGGACGGTTACGAAGTCACCAAGCGAATTCGACAAAATAAGGAATTGCCCTTTATCCCGATTTTGCTGATCACGGCTCACGACAGTGCCAGCGTAGTCCAGGGATTGGACATGGGAGCAGACGATTTCATCCGCAAACCAGTAGAAATGGACGAACTGCTGGCGAGGGTACGATCGCTCCTGCGGCTAAAACACAGCGTAGACGAGCGCAATTCGATCGCCCTCCAGCGCGAAGATTTTGTGTCCCGCCTCGCTCACGACTTGCGGACGCCGCTGGTAGCAGCCGATCGAATGCTAACTTTAATGCAGCAGGGAGCTTTGGGAGAAATTTCGCCTCAGATGCGCGACGCCTTCGGGACAATGGTTCGCAGCAACAAAAACCTGATCGCGATGGTAAATATGTTGCTGGAAGTCTACCGCTACGAAGCAGGCCGCAAATCCCTAAGTTTCGCTCCCGTGGACTTGCGCCAGCTTATTACAGAAGTAGCTGAAGAACTATCTCCCCTAGCCGATGCTAAAAGTTTGTCCGTAAATTTGGACTTGACAGAAAGTGCAGAAAGTGCTCCGATTGCGAAGTATCCGGGCGATCGTCTGGAGCTGCACCGCTTGCTGACAAATTTAATCGGAAATGCGATTAAATTCACCGACAGCGGCTCAATAGATGTCAGCTTAAAAGCTGCTAATTCACCTGCTTATACTAGCTTCAAAAACCAACCGCTGGCATGGGTAATCATAGAAATCGAAGACACCGGCGCCGGCATTCCTCCCGCAGAACAAGCAAAGTTATTTGAAAGGTTTGGCCCGGGAACTCACAAGAAATCCGGTACAGGTTTGGGTCTACACCTCTGCCGCCAAATAGTCGAAGCTCACCGCGGCACGATCGAGGTAAAATCAGAGTTGGGTAAAGGCAGTTTGTTTACTATTCGGTTGCCTTGTTAGAGCGGTTTGACACTCCTGGGCCTAAAGGCACGAGGATTCTTGATTCACAGAATCGACTTGCCGATGCAGAATTACTTCAACATCGGTAGCGGTCAATTCTCCACAAGCGTTCGGATCTAAGATCCCTGTTCCGGTGTGCCCCACCGTACTCAATCCCCTCCTGGAGGATATTTTTAGCGGCGTTACGATCGCGATCTAACAGACATCCACACTGACAAGAGTGAGTTCGCGTCGATAGACTTTTCTTAACAATGGTTCCGCAACTAGAGCATTCTTGGCTCGTCCCGTGGGCTGGCACGGCAATCGTAATCCTTCCGAGGCGTTGCTGATTCACGGTATGAATCAACTTTTCGCTTGAAGTTACAAAACTCACTCTCAAGCGGGCTTATAGCAATTGGGAAATTTTTAATTCATACCCTAATTCAGCAACGCCTACTTTGCCGAAATATTCCAGCCCCACTCGAAACATATACCAAGATAGGTCGTTAATTGATTTAGCTAAACAATGATTCTTCACCATATTTTTAATCCTCAAGTCAACGCACTGCTACACAGTCGTTTGACTGGATGACGCCGGAGAGCCAATTTCACAGCAAAATCTTTACGCTGTCTACTTATTTTGAGGTGGCGCTTTCCTAGAATCACTCTAGCTTTTCTTCTGTTTTGCGAACCCTTGACTCGTTTTGAAACTCGTCTTTGAACTTTTTTTAACTTGCGTTCTCCCTTGCGGAGGAATCGCGGATTCTCGACTGCAACACCATTAGAGTCTGTATAGAACTCTTTTAGTCCTACGTCTAACCCGATGGCGTTGCCTGTGACTTCAATCTTTTCAGAGCGGTCAACTTGAACGCAAAACTGGACGTAATATCCGTCTGCCCGTCTCACCAAGCGCACTCGCTTGATCTGACTACGCTGATAGAAATGTAAGTCGCGAGTTCCTTTTAATTTGAGTTTTCCGAGTCCGTTCTTATCGGTAAAAGTGACAGATTTCCGATCATTAGCTAGACGCCATCCCGTAGTCTTGTATTCGACCGAGCGGTTGTCTTTCTGGAACCGTGGAAATCCCTTTTTTCCTGGGACTTTCTTTTTACAGTTGTCGTAGAATCGGGAGATCGCCGACCATGCTCTTTCTGAGCTAGATTGCCGAGCCATGCTGTTCAAGTCATCGCAAAAGGGAAATTCCTTAGCTAAAACAGCGCTATACTTGTTCAAGGCGTATTTATCGACTTTTTCGTTTTCCATCCAAAAGCGCAATGCTTTGTTTCGGATGAACTGCACCGTTCTAATTGCTTCGTCTACAGCGTCAAATTGCTGTTTTTTGCCGTATGCTTTAAACTCGAAAACAAGCATGACTTCGACCTAATCACGATACTCTTATAGACTTGGCTTAATACTGCCGAATTATTCACAAAACTTTACAAGCACGAGTAGGTCGCGTATCCCCTATTCTGGAAGAAAGCCGTCCTAGAAGGACGGGGTTTTAAACCCATTTTTTTGATAAACTGTAATTGTAGGGTGAGCCGTGCACACCAACTCAAATTATGGTTAATATAACGGATGTCATATAAGCTGCTACGCATCTAAATTGAATACAGAGACGGGCAGGATGCCCGTCCCACAAGAATTGTATAAAAATTGACTGTCAAATTAGATGCACAACAGCTTAATTACTTCGCAAGCGAATTTATGGCAATATGTCTAACTGTCCAGTGTGCGGTGCTGAATACATAGAAGAAAAAGCAGAGTTTTGCTCGATTTGCGGCTGGGATTTGACTCCCTACCCGCAGCGTGAATCGCCTTCCAAAACTTATTTAAAAAAAGAACAAGTTAGATTGCAGTGGGCAAAACAAATGTGGGAATTGACCCGCAATCAACAAAATTGGTCAGCCAAATTAGATGAGTTGCAGGGGGAATTGCAGCAAGGTGCGATCGCCCGCACGTACCTTCAATCTCAGTTAGAATGGGTTTTGTACCGCCTCGAACAACTAAACCCCGAATTCATTGTCAGCACTCTACTGAGGCTGGAAGACAAAATAGGCGCTATACCTGACAAAACTCCGGCTATCTCGGAAGTGGGGATGGACTACCGCCAACTGACAAAGCTATTAGAAACGGGAAAATGGCGCAAAGCTGACGAACACACTTGGGAAATCTTGCTGCAAATCGCTGTCAGGGAAGACGAAGGCTGGCTGAGTTGGGCCGATATTGACAGTTTTCCTCCTACAGACCTTCGCACGATCGACCAACTTTGGCAACAATACAGCAGCGGGCGGTTCGGGTTGAGCGTGCAGCAGCAGATTTGGGAAAGTACCGCGGCAAATTATACTGAATTTTGCGATCGAGTCGGCTGGCGAGTCAAGGAAAATTGGAAATATTACAGCGAGCTCTCCTTCAGCGAAAATGCTCCCCCCGGACATCTACCCGTCACCGCATGGAGACAGCGCGCCTGTTACGGGGCAGGTAAACTCACCGCAGCAGAAAACTTTGCCCGCATCGCCCAGAAACTTGCAGGTTGCGATCGGTAATCATCCAAAATAAAAAATTCAAAATCGACATTAACTGCTATAATCAAAACGGTTTAGCAACTGGGGCTGTGGCTCAGATGGATAGAGCAAGCGCCTCCTGAAGAATCGGGCACCCTGCGAGGAAACTCCGGGAGTGAATGTGGTCAAACTCGGTGAAACCTAAAGAGTTCGTGGGTTCCTATGACTCTAAGGCAATACCAAGCCAAGCCTGAGTTCAGGGCGATTATGCGATCGCCTTTATGGAAATCAGGAAGGTTTAGAGACTAGACGGCCACCACCTAAAGGCTGCAAGCCTATGGTGAAGGTATAGTCCAGAGAGTGGGGAAACTCACACAAATCTGAAGCGCTAGGTCGCCGGTTCGAACCCGGCCAGTCCCGTTAAAAATCCAGAAAAATTAAAAGCAGCAGGGGAAAGCCTAAGTTTTGCCCCTCTGTTTTGCATATCCCCTAAGGAATTGGCTCCCAGACAAGTAGAGCAACTGCCTTGGCGGTTGCTATAAAATCTGAAATCGAAAATCTCAAATCACCTGTTTAAGCCCCACCACAAGCGTAGAGTCAATCTAAAATCTAAAATCTAAAATCTAAAATCTCTGATCCCCCGACCCTTTTTTGAATTTTAATTTTTAATTCCTGTTAGTGGGCTGTACGTGCGGTATTTTTTGTTATGGTTCCTTTGTCAGTTACATAAAATTTTTATAGGTTTAGATGTGGTTAAGAATCAATTTAAACAAGTGGCGTTACAAGCGTTTGAAGACTTCACGCAGTTTTTGGTTCCTAGTAGGGCTTTTGATGGCCTGTTGGTTTGGCTATCAGCAGCTTAAGAGCGAATTTCAGAGACCCCAAGCTTTGTTAGTTCTAGGTGGGGCTATTGAGCGAGAGGTGTTTGCCGCCAAATTTGCTCTGAATTATCCTGAATTGCCGATTTGGGTGTCGTCAGGGAGCAATCCGGAGTTCGCCGAATGGGTGTTTTCAGAAGCCGGAATTGAGTCCGATCGCGTCCACTTAGACTACAGAGCGGTGGATACGGTAACAAATTTTACTACGCTGGTAGATGAATTGAAAGCTCAAGGGATTGAGAGCGTGTATTTGATCACTTCTGACGATCATATGCGGCGAGCTCAGATTATCGGCGAAATCGTGCTCGGCAGTCGAGGCATTAGTTTTAAGCCTGTGGCAGTTCCGTCTGGGCGAACCCCCGAACCAATGGAAAAAGCTCTGCGCGACGGCGCTAGGGCTATTCTTTGGCTGACAACCGGTTATACAGGTGCTAACTTCACCCAAGCCAGAATTCAATAAACAAAGGGAAGGATTAAGCAAGTTTTAATTTTTTTCCCTTCCCTGAGGTTGTAAAAGTTGTCTCCTCTAGCGATTTAACGAACCGCGAAGATGCTGATGACAAATGCGTAAGAAAAGAGAATAGAAGAGAACGAGTAGTTTAAAATTAGTAGATGAACTTCAAAAGCTAAAGTTAATGACAGACCAAATTTGGAGCCAATTCTGCCACAAGTTTTTGAGTGGCAGCAAGACTGCGGATGCTGTTTTTTCGGCTTTGGTGCCGGCTTTAGGCGAGGTGTTAAATTGCGATCGCGTCTTTCTGTACCTCCGCAATCCTGAAACCCAAAGGGGCCGAGTACCTTACTGCTGGCGTCGCAACTCAAACTATCCAGATGTTAGCGGCGCGGAATGGAAAAAAGAACCGGAATCTTTAGGGGAAGAAGACCCTTTGTTTGCAGCAGCTTTGCGAACTAAACCGTCGATTTTTGTTGAGGATGTTGAAACAGCGAATCCTGAAGTTGTCAACAAAGATTTTGAGGCAAAAGTGTTCGGACATCGAGCTTTGATTCACGCTCACCTTTGTTCTGACGGCTTATTGTGGGGGGTTTTGCAGCCTTGTATTTTCGATCGCCCCAGAGTTTGGACTGACTTTGATCGCCAAGTTATCGCAGCAGTTACAAAAAAAATTTCGCCCTTAGCTGTTGCTTTTGTCACCGCCTCAGCATCAAAAGATCAGCGATAAAAATCCATAATTTACCTGTAGGGAGCAGGAGGGCAATGAATTGGTGTCAACTTAAGACTAAAACCTGGTCTAGATCGGGGTTGTAGCCGAATCTCAATCCTCCTGGCATCCCCCACGGGGGACGAAAGACCGTTTCCAGTTCCCCCTTTTTAAAGTAGGGGGGATCGAGGCGCTAATCCTCAGACAAAAGTCTCGTACTAGATTTGAGCTGGTTGTTGTCACCAATGGTGGGGTGTACATCGCCCTACAAAGAGAGTTGGTTCACAATTGCTGTTTAAAAAACGCCCCAATTTTGAATGCCCCGACTGCTGAAAATCCCTTGAGCCCGACTAATATCATCCTCAGTGCCATCTACTACCACCAAATAATCGCCCGCGTGCAGGCTTTCGGTGTAAATTCTAGCTGTTTCTTCGGGAATTCCCAAGTCAGTCAAGGCTTTCACCATTCCACCGAAAGTCGCAGTCGCTACGCCAGTGCTTGCTACGCCAGCCACCAGTGAGGCGCCGAAAGTCCCCGCTGCAATCATCAGCCCGATTCCGGGAATAGCTAAACTTCCGAGACCCACTAGCACGGTGGCTAAAGCAGTATTTGTCAGAGTTTATCCTACCACTCCCGCTCCTGTGTCTAGATTTTTATCGCCCACTCGAGCGATCGTTTCAGTCTCGCCTACAGACTCGCCTGCATCCCTAGCAACAACCGAAACTTTATCCATTGGAAACCCGGAAGATTTCAATTCTGTCAGAGCTTGCTCGGCATCTTCGCGGTTAGAAAACAATCCCAACGCGCGGGTTTGATTGCTTGTTACCATATCTTTCTTCTTATCTCCTGTCAAATTAAACTCAAATTCAAGCCTAATTATTGCGATTGTTTTCAATCACTTATATTGATATTTTTCGATGTTTATCTTCAGCATTCATCTATCTGTAGATATAACCTGAAAAACAGCAACACAAGTTATAAAATCAGCGACCCAAGTCGTGCATGGCATTAATCTCGGTTGCACATCTTTGAGTCAGCGCTTCCAACTCCTCGCGATTCGATGAACCGGGCGCTTCAATTAGCTTGCCAATTCGCACCGTCAGCGGCACCGGACGCGGCACTGCTGAACCTTTGGAGGAAATGGCGTGAGTTCCCCACAAACTAACAGGTAACAGCGGCGCTTTAGCCTTAGCAGCTATCAGCGCAGCACCTAATTTTGGTTCAGTAATTCTGCCGTCTGACGTGCGAGTTCCCTGCAAAAATACACCCGTCGCCCATCCATTTTCCAAAGAGTTGATAGCCGATCGAATTGCACTGCGATCGGCACTTTCCCGTTTGACAGGATAAGCGCCGTACAGCGTAATTGCCTGCTTCAAAATAGGAACTTTAAATAACTCTTCCTTCGCCATAAATGCGACTGGCCGCCTCATGCAATTAGACAAAATCGGCGGGTCAAAATCGCTGGCGTGATTGCTGACTACCACCAGCGGCCCTTCTGCCGGAACATTTTCAGCACCGTAGATGCGGCCGCGAAAGTAAAGGTGCAGCATCGGGCTGACAATTGACCACTTGAATAAATAGTAGAGAAGTAAACTTTCGACTGGTTCGCGACTTTTGCTCACAGAAAACCTGAGATTTTAAATTACATCGAATATTAGCCTATCATATCAATTCCGGTTGCACCGGAATTATTGTTGACTGTTGAAGGAGGGGTCGAAAAACTGAATGATAGTTGAGTATTGACTGTTGATTCAATTTTACGCCCGACGATGCTAGCGGAGTTGATATCAGTTCAGCAATGACAAATGAATAGTATTTTGAGGTTTTTAGGGTGCTTGTGGCGCACCATTGGTGTCAACTTAAGGAAAAAGTTGCCGGCAGTTGGAAACCGCGCGTACACACACAAAACCCACCTACGTGGGTTAAAGAAGAAGTCCGCCTGGGCGGACGCAAGTTTGTGTAGCGCCATACTTCAGTCTGGCGAATTCTTTCCAAAGGCTCAATTTTCGGCAAGCATTGCTTTTTGTCCTTCCGAAGAAGTTGCGTAACCTAAGAAATCCTTAACTGTTTGGCTAGGAGGGTTTTTGTAGGCGTAGTACAACTGCCGCTTGTAAGGATAGTTACCAGCATCCGGCGTCGCACCGTTGACGGGAACAACGCGCACCGTTTTCTGATTGACTACTTGAGCGAAAGTCGCATAGCCAATGCCGTTGTTGCCTAAAGCTTGCAGCAGGGGAGTTGTCGCATCTCGATCGAGCTTAGTGATATTCGGCCCCGTGCCAAAATTAGCGCCAGAGAGCACTTGTTCTTTAAACGTTTGGTGAGTGCCACTAACTTCGGGTCGATTTATCACTTTAATCGGGCCTGCCGGGCCGCCGACTTTCGACCAGTCTTGAGCATTTCCCTTGAAGATATCTTGAACTTGAGCGGAAGTTAAACCTCCTTTAAACGGGTTGTTAATGCCGACTACGAGGGCGATCGTATCTAGGGCAACGGGCACAGCAGCCAAACCCTGAGCTTGTTCTTGAGCCGTCAAAGGTCGCGATATCGCTGCAATATCGACTGTTCCCGCCGCCAAATCCTGAATTCCTTTTTCAGAACCGTTCGCTTTGGTATCGACTGTCGTGCCGGAAAACTTGCCTTGAAAGCCGTTCTTGAGATTCTGATTGATTGTCACCATGCTGGTGGAACCGTCAATTCTCACCGCCGTGCCCGCGGGCACGGAAGCTGGAAGCGCAAAGGTACTAGCGGCAACAGGCGAAGCACCGCCACCTGCGGGCGCGACGGGAGGTGCGACAGCATCGCCTGCTGGTGGGGGAGGGGGTGTATTATTAGCATCTTGGGACGCTGGTTTGTTCAGAAAAAAGAACCAACCGCCACCGGCGAGCAAGAGAAATAACAGAATAAAAACTATGGGGGGAGGTCCGCTCTTAGCCATAAAATTCTCCTTAGTTGGGAAGTTCTTTGTTGTTGGAGCCGTCTAACATTTGCAGCCTGCGATTAACTTCATCGTCTAACGTCATATTTTCTAATTCTGCCTGAAGTCTTTCTTGGGGATTTTCAGATAGTTCTGCTAAAGCTTGCTGTTGGAGGTTGCGGCCGTGGACGGCATTTTTGGCTTGCTCAAATTGCGATCGAGCTGAATCAATGCTGAGGTCGTTGTTGACTTTGGATATGGCTCCGAGAGCTTCGTTAATCTCTGCCATATCTTTCATATTTTGCATATCGGTTTTGTAGGCTTCCAGCTTCAGCCGTTCTCGATTTAGCTTGTCTTTGGAAGCGTTGACGTACTGTTCGGCTTGTTTTACTTGGGATTCTAACTGCGGCAGAATTTGTTCTGTCTGAATTAGTTTGGACATTGCCAAGCGGGCTGCTTCTTCGTTGCCGTTGCGCTGGGCTGTGATGGCTTGGCGCTCTACGGTTTGCATTTCCCTAACTTTTTCTTCATATTTCGTTTTGGCGCGCTGGTAGGCTGCAACTTGGGTGGAGACTGCTGATGCTAGCTTTTGCACTGATTCTTGCATCGATCGCAGCGACTCTTCGGCTACCGCCACTGCCACCGGGCCGCCGGATTCTACGGGCAGTCCCCACATCCAGTTCCAGGCACCTACTATGGTTCTGCCTGCCTTGTCGCCCATCAACCAGTAAAGGACTTTTTTCATATAAAACACTCGGTAAGCTTGGTTTTTACGCCTAGTTTACATCAGGATTTGTCGATCGCCCGCTATGGTCGATCGATATCTACAATTTTATTGACACTCCCGGGCCTTTAGGCGTGGGGATTCTTTGATCTACGAGCCAGTTTGCTGAGGCAGGATTTCTCCAACCAAAGTAGGGACTGATTCTCCCAAAGCGCTACTTGGCTCAAGGCCAAAGGTTCCGGTATGCCCTACCGTACCCAATCCTCGGCTTAGGATGTTTCTAGCTGCGTTTTCATCACGATCTAAGACACAACCACATTTACAGACGTGGGTTCTAGTAGATAGCGTTTTCTCGACAATTTCACCGCAACTAGAGCATTCTTGGCTGGTGTATTGTGGCTTCACCGCAACCGTGATTTTCTCGAATACTTGGACGAAGTATTCAAGCCAGATACGGAATTGATACCAAGATGCGTCGTTAATAGACTTGGCCAGACAATGGTTCTTCACCATGTTTTTGATTCTCAAATCTTCGTAAACTATCACGTCGTTTGACGCTCACTACGCACCTTGCAAGTTTTATTGCATGGTGCAATGCGGCTGTCTACTTATTTTGAGATGGCGTTTACCCAGAATCTGTCTAGCTTTGCCCCTGTTTTTTGAACCTTTTATTTTCCTAGATACACGCCGCTGAGAGTGTTTGATGACTTTTTCACCTTTTCTCAGAAATCTAGGATTTTCAACCGTAGTTCCGTTCGAGTCGGTGTAGTATTCCTTTAAACCCACATCTAATCCGATCGTAGTACCAGAGGGTTCCGTGTTTTCTTTTCTATCGACATCTACACAGAATTGAACGTACACACCATCAGCACGTTTGACCAACCTCACCCTTTTTATTTGACTGATTTGGTAAAAATGTAGATCGCGTGTACCTTTCAGTTTTAATCGTCCAATTCCTTTTTTATCGGTAAAGTTGATAGACTTCCGATCATCAGCAAGCTTCCAGCCACTGGTTTTATATTCCACCGAACGGCAATCTTTCTGAAATTGTGGATATCCTTTTTTACCAGGGACATTCTTCTTGCAGTTATCGTAAAACCGGGAGATAGAAGACCATGCTCGCTCTGCACTGGCTTGTCTAGCCATCGAGTTGAGTTCGTCGGCAAATGGAAAATCACTCGCCAGTATGGCACAGTATTTATTCAAGTCGTTTTTGTTCATTTTTTGGTTGTCCATCCAATAGCGCAAACAGCTATTTCGGACGAACTGAGCTGTAAGAATTGCTTCGTCTACTGCACTGAACTGATTTGATTTTCCGTATGCTTTGAACTCAAAAACTAACATGGCTTCACCTCCCACCTTATACTACGCGCTCCAGCATAAAATGTTCGGCTAATTATCAAAACGTTACAATTAAAGCCGTCCTAGAAGGACAGGGTTTTAAACCCAATGTTCTTGATAAATATTTTCTAAATGCCTGGATCGTCTATCCCCAAGTTGCACAACAGGCAATAGTCGGATTTGCCTGTTGTGCGATTCGTTTTTTGCCAATCTTCGGATCAATTAACTCTTAATTTTAGAGCCTGCCGTTTAATAACAGGCTAAAAATAGATTAAGCGGGCAAATCTGCAAAACTGCTAACATTTACCAGCGCTAAATCCGGACAAGTCCGTTTGATCAAACCTGTGAGAACTTTGCCCGGCCCAATTTCCACTACGCGATCGATTCCTTGTTGTGGCAATTGCAGAGAAATTTCTCGCCACCGCACGCCTTTGGTCATCTGCTGAGTCAACCGCTGCTTTAAAGTGGCTGCGCTGGTAGTGGCTGACGGTTCTGCGTTCGAGAGCACCAGCATTTTAGCATCGGAAAACCTTGCAGACTTTAACGCTAGTTGAAACTCTGCCGCCACTGATGCCATCAGGGGAGAGTGAAACGCACCAGAAACATTCAATTTAACGGCGCGTTTGACTTTGATTTTGGCCAGCAAATCTTCTACTGCTGTGGGCGTTCCAGAAATCACGACTTGTGCTTCGCTGTTGTCGTTTGCCAGCACCACATCTCGGCTGTATTGAATTTGCAGTTCTAGTTCCTGCCTGTCGAACCCGATCAAAGCCACCATTTGCCCGCCAGAGGCAGAGTCCATGAGTTCGGCGCGGCGTTTGACTAAGCGCAATCCGGTTTCAAAGTCAAAGACGCCTGCTGCGTAGAGGGCCACGTATTCTCCTAAACTGTGACCGGCAACGACTGCTGGCCGATCGCTTTTTTCTCGCACTAAGTCGGTCAAAATACTTTCTACTACGAACAAGCAAGGCTGAGTGTAGAGAGTCCGAGATAGTTTTGCTTCTTCTTTTTGGCAAACTTCCGCGACAGACCAGCCTAAAATTTCTTTAGCGAGCTCAAATTTGGCTTTGGCTGTTGGCAAGTTTAATAAGTCTGCACCCATCCCGATCGCCTGGGAACCTTGTCCGGGAAATACCCATGCTGTTTTAGTCATTTTTCCGGTAATCTGCTAATTGGTGGTTGCTAATTGGTGATTGCAAAAATTCTTTGTTTCCCGCTTCTAAGTTCGCTCGCTGGTATCCGCTATCTTTCGGTTAACGAACTATCTACTTGCGACTCACAATTATAACCTATAACTGCGATTTTTACCAGGTTTATTTTTTTTTGCTACTTTAATCAGATTAATAGCCGTAGCACAATTTTCAACCTTCAAGCCGGAGAAAGTCGATCGAAGAATAGAGGATTTTCAATCTCAGGGCGCGCTTGTCAAGAACTCCTGGCCCGATGGTGTACGGCTGCGCCCCTTGCCCCATGTATGGCGTGTTAAAGGATTTGTATTTTGCAACGGTCGCACTCCCGACAATAAGCAGGCAAGTTTACAGCCGCCAAACATTATACCAGTTCCCAAAAAGAATGAAACTGCTTTACCAGCTCCCAACCCATAGTTCCTCAGTAATTCCCAATCGAAAATCGAAAATCGAAAATCGAAAATCGAAAATCGTATTACCTTCCCCATTGAAAGATTGCCGCCCCCCAAGTCAAACCTGCACCGAAACCAGCCGCAGCAATAGTATCGCCCGTTTTAACTTTACCCTGACGCACCGCTTCGTCTAAGGCAAGGGGAATTGAAGCCGCTGAGGTATTGCCGTAATTTGCCAAATTGCTGATTACTTTTTCCGGTGGAATCTTTAGCCTTTGAGCCACTGCATCGAGAATCCGCTGATTGGCTTGGTGCAACAGCAGCCAGTCAATTTCTGCCGCGCTGACATTTGCCCGAAACATCGCTTTTTCTATGACTTCCGGCACTTTTCTCACGGCAAAGCGATAAATTTCTTGACCATTCATTGTGATGGGATGAAATCCGCCAACTCCGACGTTGACGCCCTCAATTAATTCTTTTGACTCGGCTTTGTAAGCCAAATTGAGAGACGAATTTTGCGTGCCGTCGCTGCGAATTTCAAATCCCAAAAAGGAATCGACTTCTGAAGCTTGCAATACTACCGCACCTGCACCGTCTCCAAATAGAATGCAAGTACCCCGATCCGACCAATTCACCCAGCGAGACAAAATATCTGCTCCGATCAGCAAAACATTTTGATAAACCCCTGTCCGAATGAACTGCGAGGCTGTAACTAAACCAAAAATAAAGCCCGAACAAGCTGCTGTCAAATCAAAAGCCACTGCTTTTGTGGCACCCAACTGATATTGAATTTTACTGGCAGTGCCAAACAAATCGTCAGGACTTGAGGTCGCCAAAATAATCAAATCAATATCTGTGGGCGAAATTTCTGCCATGGCGATCGCCTGAAGCGATGCGGACGACGCTAAATCGCACAAAGAAGTGCGATCGTCCGCCAGCCTGCGGGAGCGAATGCCCGTTCGCGCTCCAATCCACTCGTCATTCGTTTCTACTATCTGACTCAAACCGTTATTATCAAGCGAAACCTGCGGTGTACAAGAGCCGCTACCCGTGACGGCAATGCCGAACCCTGATTGCTGCAACATTCCTCTCCATTTACTCGCTGTTCGATCTAGAAATTAAAAATTAAAAACTACCAATTAAAATTATTTTTTAAACTGCTGAAATTACTTTTTTTTTAAGCAAAACCGCTTGTTTAAGCTGACATTTTTAATTTGACATTTTTAATTTTTAATTTCTACTTACTGCCTTTAATTCACAGCTTCTTGTTCCAGAGCGCTTTGGTGATTGGACGATCGAATTCGCTCCAGCACTTGGTTGTCAATAGCCTCCTTCGCCAAACGAATGGCATTAAAAATCGAGGCAGCTTGAGACGAACCGTGGCTGATAATGCAAACTCCAGCAACGCCCAACAGCAAACCGCCGCCGTGTTCAACATGGTCTACCCGCTGCTTAAACCCCTTGAGGCTTTCTTGCAGGAGGGGAGCGCTAATTTGATTTTTGAGTCCGGCAGCCAATTCTTCCTTAAGCACTTGCACCACGACTTCGCCCACCGCTTCGGCAAACTTCAACAACACGTTGCCGACAAACCCGTCGCAGACAATCACGTCGAACTTCCCAGACAGCACGTCGCGGCCTTCGGCATTGCCCACAAAAGGAATGTTCGGGTTGTCCACCAATAACTGGTGGGTTCGCACCGCTGCATCGTTGCCTTTAGAAGGTTCTTCGCCAATGTTGAGCAGGCCGATTTTAGGTTCGGCCACGCCCAGCACGCACTGGCTGTAAATAGTTCCCATAAGAGCGAACTGCTCCAAAAATTTGGGGCGGCAGTCCACATTAGCGCCGACATCGAGAATGAGTACAGAGCTGCCCGGTATCATTGTCGGCAAAACAGCACCGATCGCAGGGCGATCGATTCCGGGGAGCCGCCCCAACCTGAGCAGGGCAGCAGCCATTGCCGCGCCGGAGTGACCAGCGGACACCACAGCATCAGCTTGCTGCTGCTTTACCAAGTTCATCGCTACGTTAATCGAAGCGTTGGGCTTGCGTTTGAGGGCACTCAAAGGTTCTTCGTGCATTTCCACCGCTCCTTCTGAAGGAACGATTTGTAGCTGACCTTTAGAGACGCGGCCGATCGCGTCTTGTTGCCGGAGCGAGTCTTCTATTTGCTGCGGGTCGCCCACGAGCAAAATCTCTACGCCTAATTCTTCTTGTGCCTTAAGCGCTCCAGCTACAACTTCGGCGGGGGCGTGATCCCCACCCATAGCGTCTATCGCAATTCTTGCGCGTGTCGATCCCATTGACCAATGTTTGAGAAACACTAAAAATTCTACCAGGAATTGACACTCCCCACGGCTGAAGCCGGGGGATTCTTCAAGACGGACTTGAAAGGGACAGGCAAAAGTCCCCCTAGACGCTCAAAACAACTACCAGTACCAGAGGTATTGCAATTGCGCTTACTTTCAAATTGTTTTCGCTT
>NZ_JANMZH010000696.1:0-5929 GCF_031383065.1 Microcoleus sp. OTE_8_concoct_300
AAGCGAAAACAATTTGAAAGTAAGCGCAATTGCAATACCTCTGGTACTGGTAGTTGTTTTGAGCGTCTAGGGGGACTTTTGCCTGTCCCTTTCAAGTCCGTCTTGAAGAATCCCCCGGCTTCAGCCGTGGGGAGTGTCAATCTTACATCATCATCGTCAGTAGACCTTGCTGGCCGAGAATCATTTCTCGCAGCAAGCTACAAATACCCACCCAAATAATCGGCGTAATGTCCACCCCGCCGATCGGCGGTACAATCTTTCTTGTTACCGCTAAAAAAGGTTCCGTGGGCCAAGCAATCAGACTCAACGGCAACTTGCTCAGGTTCACCTCGGGATACCAAGTCAGAACGATCCGAAAAATAAATAGCAAAGTCATCAGCACTAGGACAGAGCCCAGGAGCCAACTTACAACGGTGATACCACTCATGGTTCTTATCTCGAAATCTTAAGTTTTGTTAAGTCTGCCATTCATAATTTTAACCGTTTGACAGGTGCGATCGAAAGTATAAAATTAATAAAAATCAAATTGTTGTAACAAAGGCTTTGAATCTATGACTCCTTCTCTCGCGAACTTTTTGTACAGCCTGCTGGTGGGCGTGACACTGATAGTGATTCCAGCAACGATCGCCCTGATCTTCATCAGCCAAAAAGACAAAATCAAGCGCACCTAAAAAAGTCTGCGGGTTTGTAAGTCCGGCATGAAAGCCAATTTTCGGCTACACGTCGGGCTTTTCCCCGATCCCATAAACCTCGGCTGCAAGCAACTGTGAAGGCAAAACCTTCGGTTGACTGCTTTCGCTGAGGTTTTTTCCCGTTAAACTCATTACTATAAAGCTCACTTACCAAGCTGAAACCCTGACCGGACGCTGCCCCAGAAAGCACAGTCGGGATAACAGACTTAATGATAGATGTAAAATCTAACTCGCTAACATAGGAAAGACATAGGAGATAGGCTAATGGTCAATTTAGGATTGAACTGGAGCAGCCTGCTAGGGATCATCCTAGCAGTTGCAGGGGCAGGACTGTATTTTCTGCGATCGTGGCGTCCCAAACTAGCCCGAGACCACGATATTTTTTTTGCAGCAGTCGGCTTGCTGTGCGGCGGTATTCTGTTATTTCAAGGGTGGCGGCTTGACCCCATTCTGGCATTCGGTCAATTTCTGCTCAGCGGTACCGCCATATTTTTTGCAGCAGAAAGCATCAAGCTGCGAGGAGCGACCACAGCCCAAGCCAAAAGCCGCGCCCAATACGTCGATGAAGAACGACCAGTCAGCAACGCCTACGGTTACGATGGCTACGATGCCGAAATTGAGCAGCTAGAACCAGAGGAAGACTATCCGCAGCGTCCCCGGATCAGAGGCAGCCAAGACTACCGTTCCTCCCGGGAAGCCTACGACGACGAACCCCGCCGCCGTCCCTCGAACCGCAACGGCAGCGTTAACACCGGACGGTCCGAGTCGCCGGAGCGATCGTCGCGCAAACGTCCCGCACGCCCAGAAGCCCCGCCCGCCCAAGGGTCTGACAACTGGGACGTTTCAGACAACCCCGAAGAAAGACCGACCCGCAGCCGTAGCAGTCGCCCCCCTGCTTCGGAAAACCGCAGTTCCGATACGCCGCCGAGAACCAAAAAAACCCGTCCTGCGGAAGCCTCGAGGTCTCGCCCCAGCAACCGCGACGTGGAAGCACCGCCGTCAGACTACGTGGAGTATCGACCTGTAGAATACCCGGAAGACCAACCGGATAATTCGCCCAATTTCGACAAATAGGCAAACATAAGTAGGTGGGTGTAACTAAACATTTATCCCGCAGCTCCGGCTTGGGAAACAGCAGAACTCTAAGTGGCGTTTATTGATACCCATCTACTTATTATCAGATATTAGACTTATTGCTTAAAAAGACTGTAAATTGCGAGTGTAAAACCGCAGACAAACGCAGATATACACAAATAAAGGCTAATTTTTTAGTAAAAAACGATTTTCACATACCGAACCTGTGGAACTAATGGACAGCATAATAATCTAAATATAAAATCCCAAATCTCACATCAGCAAGATGCCATTACTCGAAATAGGAGATCCGGCTCCTTGGTTTTCCATTCCTTCTACAAATAACCCCTTATTTCATTTCTCGACCGTTGGCGGCCGGCGAGTCGTGCTGTTTTTCTTTGCCAGCGCAGCTTTTGAACAAATCCAAGTTATCCTCAAAAGCTTTCAAGAGCTATCAGAGGAATTCCAAAGCTTGCAAGTAGCGCGGTTCGGAGTGAGCGTTGACCCAGCAGACAAAGAACAAAACAGACCGGCAACAATTGCTCCGTCATTCCTCTTTTTCTGGGACTTGGATAAAACAGTCAGCCAGCAGTACGGTGTTTGCCAAGATGTCGAACAAAATGGAGTTGCCGGAGTTCACTATGCACCCCAAACTTTTGTTCTCAATGAAAACCTTCAGATCATTAATATTTTGCCCATGGGCGAACCGCACCAACACGCCCAGCAAGTATTAGATTTTCTCAAAACTTTGCCCCCAATTGAGGAAGCCCGAGCAGCCACTCGCCACGCCCCGGTGTTGGTAATTCCTAACGTTTTGGACAAAGCATCTTGCCGCAGTTTGATCGATATGTACAAAGCTAATGGTGGCAGTCCCTCGGGTTTTATGAGGCAAGTGGATGGGAAAACTGTTGGCCTGCATGACGACACTTTCAAGAAGCGCCGAGATTTCTTTATTGAAGACCCGAAGTTACAGCAGCGATTGAATGCGATTATTTTGCGCCGGGTGCGGCCGGAAGTAGAAAAAGCTTTTCAGTTTACAATTACCAGGTTTGAGCGGTATTTGGTGGGCTGTTACGATGCCGAGAGCGGCGGTTATTTTCGGCCGCACCGCGACAACACTAGCAAAGCTACGCTGCACCGCAGGTTTGCAATGACACTAAACTTGAATGTGGGAGAGTACACGGGGGGATTTTTACGGTTTCCAGAGTACGCGCCGCACGGTTATAAAGGGGATTCTGGCACGGCGATTATTTTTTCGTGTTCTGTGCTGCACGAAGCGACGCCGGTGATTAGTGGCCAGCGTTTTGCTTTGCTGTCTTTTTTCTACGGCAATGAGGATGCTGTGGTGCGACAAGCTAATTTTAAGTATTTAGCTGAGGCACCGGATTCTAGAATTGCCGAAACTACGGAGGGATAATCTTTTTCTGAGGATTTGGATTTCAACCGCCCGCGTTGCGTCAAAACCGATCGCTCTCTCCCGCCTGCATTTTTCACGGACGCTGTACAAGTCCTAAAATAATTACAGAGGGTAGTTAGCAGTTAGCAACAAAACCTAATTCCTAGCTACCGATAGCTAAACACTAATCGATCGCCATGAATTTAAAACTTCTAAGTTTAGCAGTATCGGGAATTTTAACGGTTGGGGTTGCAGCCAGCGCTGCTGCGGTTGTTACGACATCCCCTGTGCGCCAATCAACAGATTTAAGGGAATTTAACTCGGTGCATGGACAAGGTGCGATCGCCCAAAATGTCGAAGAACAAACCAATATTCGGGTCTACGAAAAAGCCAGTCCGGCGGTTGTTACCGTCGATACAGATAAATCTAACGGCAGCGGCACAATTATCAGCCCCGACGGCATGGTGTTAACGAACGCCCACGTCGTTTCTGCAGGCGGTACCGTGAATATAATTCTGTCAGACGGCAGAAAACTTGTCGGCGATGTCGTCGGATTCGGCGAAGAAGGTCTAGACTTAGCCGTGGTTAAGATTCGCGGTCAAAACAATTTGCCGACCATTCCTTTAGCCCGTCCCGGTTCGGTGAAAGTCGGGCAACAAGCATTTGCGATCGGCAATCCCTTCGGTCAATTTCAAAATACTTTTACAGTCGGAATCGTCAGCCGCATCGACCTTTCTCGGGGCTTAATTCAAACCGACGCCGCCATCAATCCCGGCAATTCTGGAGGGCCGCTGCTCAACAGTTCTGGAGAATTAATCGGCGTCAATACTTCTATTTTTACTCGCGGTAGGGGCGGTGGGAGTATCGGTATCGGTTTTGCAATTTCAGCAGACAAAGTACCCGCTTTCCTGACAGCGGTACGAGAAGGGCGAGCTCCCCGCGTGGCTCAAGCCCGATCGCCCTTTGGCAGCAAATCACCTGAAAAACTCGCGCTCAACGGGCCCGCAATCAGCGGTAAACTCACCGACAAGTCTAGCGTTCTGCCCGCAGACAACAGCTTTTTTGACCTCTACTCCTTTGAGGGAAAAGCGGGCCAGCAAATCACAATAGAAATGAAAAGTCAAGAAATTGACCCTTATTTAATATTGCTCGGGCCCAACCAGCGCGAAATCGCGCAAGATGATGACGGAGCCGGCAGTAAAAACGCCAGAATTACAGTCAGGCTGCCAGCAGACGGCACTTACACCTTAGTGGCAAATTCCTACGAAGCTAGGCAGTCGGGGGCTTATACGTTAGAACTAAAAGCGAGTGCTCCTACCGAGCCTTCTCGGGCGATTTTGCAAGAAAAAGGCGCTTTAGTTGCAGGCGGCCCGGTACTGCCGTCTGACAACAGTCTGTATCGCGAGTATACTTTTGAAGGTCGATCGGGTCAGTCTGTAGCCATTTCCCTCGAAAGTACAGATTTCGATCCCTATGTGGCTATCTTTGGTCCTAACGACCGATTAGTGGCAGAAAATGACGATGAGAGCGATTCGACTAAAAATGCGTTTCTGACCGTTACTTTGCCCGCTACGGGTCGCTATCGCGTAATTGTCAATTCTTACGATGCTTCGGGCCGGGGTCGTTACACTCTAACTGTCCGTTGAAAATGGGTAATGGGTAATCGGTAATTGGGAATTGGTAATCGGGAATTGGTCGAATTATTTTTCTTCCGGCTTCCTTCTTCCTGCTTCCTGACCTCCGTTAAATCATCAGAAAGCCAATCCGTTGCCGAACTTTCTTCCTGACCTCCGTTAAATCCGCAGAAAGCCAATCCGTTGCCAAACTTCCTTCTTACATCCGTTAAATCCGCACAAAGCAAATCCGTTGCCGAACTTCCTTCTTCGTTGCAAATCGAGGTAATTCATGCGTCAAGTTAGATTTTGGGCGATCGCGCCAGTTGCTCTGGTAGCTACTTTTTCTGGTAAGCCGACTCTCTCCCTATCAGTTTCAAATTCAGGTGGGGTTGCTAACAGCAGTTCTACCCTCATTTCAGCAGAATTTTCTCAAAATTTAACTGATGCGAACCCTGCTGGCAAGGCGGTTTTAGCTCAAGCAAGCCCCAAGCCGTCGCCATCACCACAGAGTTCGCCAACTCAGATCCCAACTGTAGAACCTCGGCCGAGTCCTAATGCGGGTTCATCTAAGGTCATTTTAGAGCAAAACGGAGAACTCACCCCTGCTAAGTCTTCTGTACTGGCCTCAGACAGCAGTTTGTACGACGAGTATACCTTTGAAGGCACTCAGGGTCAGACAGTGGTTATTACTGTAGAAAGTACCGATTTTGATACTTACCTCGCTATTTTGAACTCCCAGAGCGAGCTACTTGGAGAAAATGATGATGTCACCCAGCAAAATTCCAATTCTGAGCTTACTGTTACCTTGACGGAGAGCGGTCGCTACCGCGTCATTGTCAATGCTTACGAGCCCCTTCCAAAAGGTAGAGGCAGGTACAGTTTGACCGTCCGCGAAACAACTGGAAATTAGTTTGAACGAAACTTGGGAGTCAGGGCACGGCATTGCCGTGTCCCTATAATTCAAGGACGATCGCACTACAAGTAACTGCGATCTACCTTTGTGGTTCTACAACCCACATTCCGCAGATATTCAAGCAGATTTAATTTCAAAGAAATTCAGAATTGCCAAAACCTCAAATGATTGCATAGCAATCATTTGAGGTTTTTTTAAGGTATAATAATTTGTGCCAGTATAGCAACCTTCAAAACGA
>NZ_JANMZH010000698.1:0-2157 GCF_031383065.1 Microcoleus sp. OTE_8_concoct_300
AGTTCTCAAACAAGAGCATCTCAACGATATTCACATACTGGTATTGCGGCAGGCTTGGGAAGGACACTCTTATCCAGAGATTGCCAAAAGCGCGGGTTATGATGCCGAATACATTAAGTTTGTTGGCTTTCAGTTATGGCAAGTTCTCAGTCGGCTATTTGGAGAAAAAGTCACCAAGAGTAACGTTCAGTCAGTTATGCGACGGAAAGCGCAACAGGCGCAAGTAACCGTCGCACTACCAAATAGCCAAATTAGTCACAATATAAACAAACAAATCGATCGGAGTGGTGCGATCGCCCTTTCTTTATCCAACTGACACAAGAGCGATCGCTACGAAACTTGGTACAACCGAGGCATAGCATTGAGTAATTTAGGACGTACTCAAGAACCAGAAGCTCGCTTTAAGCAAGCAGAGGCGCTGAAACTTAATAACCAGTTATATCATGTCCGATCGGGTTTGCGATCGTTTTCAGGTGGTTTTGGATCTGGGTTGCTGGTTGAGATGACTCGCTATTATCAGCGATCGCAGTTAGCTCATTAGCTCCTTTAGCCTGACTCAAGCAGTCCTTGACATTCCCAAACAAATCGCAGTTTATAGAAGTGTTTTTGGTAAATTTCAGATCGTTCGTTCCTTGCTGCTTAACTGAATACTTGATCAATACCTCCTCTAACTTTTCCAAAGCAGCGACCGCTTTTTCTTTTTCAGTATTTACCCCCGTAACCTGCAATATAACTTTTCTGACTTCCTCGAAACGACTGCGGTCTAAAACTAAAACAGTGCCTTCTGGAATTATTAGATCGGTTGTTCCTTCCGGACTCTCTGATTTTGTTTCCACTTCCTTTTGTAGGGTTTCAACAGCCGCGAGCGCCTTGTCTATCTTAGCAATATTATTTTTTCGCTTGATTTTTCTTTTCTTTTCACTTGCCTCTTGCTGAGTGATGGCTATTAAGAATCGATCTTGCAAGGAACGGAAGACAGCAGTGCCTGTCGAACCAGCGAGTAAGGACATTGCTAATAAAGTCAATACGGTCTTTGGTTCGATATACGCCATAGCAGGAACAGCAGCACATGCACCAATAATAATTCTTGCAAAAATGCCCAAATCAATTACATTCGGTGGAGTAGCGTAAGCAAGTTCTGCTGCGAAGTCATCCTCCGTGGGTGCGTGGGGTCGCTCAATATTGCCTTGCAGGTTCAGCAACTCAAAAACAATCCCGCCAACTCCTCCAGCAATTAGCATCACTAAAAGCACTACGTAAAATTTGGGATTGTCTAGAGACTTGCTTATTAAAATTTTTTCGACATCCCAATCTGTTTGGTCAACCTGAGTAGAACCTAGTGGTGGCGATGCCTGCGGACTTGGTTTATCGCTCTGGGCGTAGGCATCTGTGACACCTATGCTACTGGCTAGGAATAACCCAATCAGAATACATTTTATGCGTTTCATATTTTAGTTTCTCACTTTGTGGAAAATTTTTAGTTTTAGCGATCGCTTTCTACTATTCCAGATAACTAGGATGCGATCGCACTTCATATCCCTACTAAAACAAGAGCGATCGCGTGTCTCATTGATGAGTACCGAAGGGTGAGTAAGTATTTGGCACTAATCAACGAATACATCTGCTCCTCCAGAACCTGTTAATCCAAAAGTCCCTGCTTTTTTATCACGACCTTCTCTAGTAACACAGCAGCCACTTTCATAGACAAAATTACCGACCACATTAGTTTTTTTGTCTCACGAGAAGACCAAAAGGTGATAAAACCAAAATACTTACAGCAAGAGTTAGCGAGAATTTTTTATTGGGCATTTTCATAAAATATCCTTCTCTCTTAATATTGCTATTCACTGGTTAAATTTACCTTGATTCAGTAATAACTCGGATGCGGCAGAGGCGTCTGTGAGAAAAAGTTATAAATAGTTATATCCTGAGTGCAAAATATGCTATACTTTTTAAGTATAACTGCTTAAATTTCTCCACTTGGGGACAGGAACCACGACCCTTGCGCTAACACACCCGATAATTTTAAATAAATGACGATCGACGAAGCACTGATTTTCCTCGACTCAGTTCTCAAACAAGAGCATCTCAACGATATTCACATACTGGTATTGCGGCAGGCTTGGGAAGGACACTCTTATCCAGAGATTGCCAAAA
>NZ_JANMZH010000560.1:0-20730 GCF_031383065.1 Microcoleus sp. OTE_8_concoct_300
GTCACTAACCCCACCCTAAAGGGATGGGGCTTGAAAGCGGAAGACTCACCACCTTCTTAATTTGAGGCCAAACCAGTGTCTAGCCTGGGTCTTCGAGACAAGCTGAACTATATGGTGGTGGTACACCAAGCGACGTTAAGAATGCTTCCCTAGTTTTTAACCTCTCGGATAGTCAGCGGCGAAGGGATATATACACACGGGCTTACAGCCACTTGCTATGCGTACAGGTAAAAAGCACGAGCCTGTAACTGTCCAGGCGTTCATGCGAATACAAAACGTCGAACGTCGTCAGTATATTCAAGGCGGTAGCAAGCAAGAAAAGGGGGACTAATCCTCCCCCCATCCAATGTAAAGCCGTCCTAAAAGGACGGGGTTTCAAACCCAAATTTTTGATGAGGCTGATTTGAAAATCTGGCCGATAGCAAGGAGAAATCGATGATTGTCTGTCCCAATTGCAATCACCAGAACCCCGACGGGGCCAGCCAGTGCGAGGCTTGCTACACGCCTTTACCTGTTACCGCAAGTTGCTCGAACTGCGGTGCAGCAGTTCAGACAGATGCAGCATTTTGCGGTCAGTGTGGCTTTAACTTGCGTCCGGGTTCCATAGTTCCAGAAGTTGAGGTGAAAGTACAGTCCCCCTCGCCGGTGGGTCCGACAGTGGTATCGTCACGGGCGCCGGATTTAGCGCCAACCGAACCCCTGATGCCAATGGAACCTCTAGTTACCCTAAATAAGGGGCCCAACTTGGAAAAAATTCCCCCCAGTATTCCTACGATTCCAGATCCCCCGCCTTCGCCCTCGGTTCCTGTTACAACTGAATCGGTGGCAACACCAGTAAATACCTCTCCCCCGGTTCGCGGCCCTCAGCCAGCAGGTGTAGCTAAAACTCAACTGCAACAGCAGTCGGCGCGCCTGCTACACGTTCAGACAAATACGCCGATGGAATTGCCTCCCAGTCTGTCTGTGGTTCACATAGGCAAGCCAAATGACTTAGTGCCGCCGGATATTGATGTTTCCGGATTTGCTAATTCTGAGATAGTTTCTCGGGTACACGCAAATCTCCGGGTGGAGGGAGATGCTTGCTACCTAGAAGATGTAGGCAGTTCCAACGGCACTTACGTCAACAATACTCCGCTGCCCCAGGGAAACCGACACAGGTTGCGGCCGGGAGACCGCATATCTCTGGGCAAAGGAGACCTGGTTACGTTTTTATTTCAAATCTCTTAGATCGAGTTTGGATTGGGCGATCGAAAGTCTAAAATCTAAAATCGCATCTTGAGGGGCTCTACCAAAACTCAATGCTGCCAATGTGATTAAGCTGACCTTGCTACATCCACTCCAGTCTATACCCGTCCGCAGTTGGACCTTTGAAGACGAGCAGGTCGTCCGGCTAGGGCGATCGACGGAGAACCACGTCGTTCTTTTTAGCGCTGTGGTTTCTCGTCGCCACATCGAATTGCGGCGCAGCGGCATAACTTGGGAACTGATCAATTTAGGTACTAACGGCACTTACCTCGATGGTAAGCCGATCGTTAAGGTTCCTGTTGTGGACGGTCTGATCGTTCACTTGGCTCGGTCTGGTCCGAAAATTCAAATCAACGTCGGCCCGCATCAGTCCTCAGTCCAGTTAGGAGTTGTTAGCGTCAAGCCAAGGGATGCTAAGGCAATTCACGATCCTTCCGGCGGCGCGCTTCTTAGCACTATTCCTATTCCCGACCAACAAGAAGTTGGCACTTCCAAAGAAGAGGAGGAGTTAACGGAGGCAGAGAATACTCGCAATTTTGCGGAAGAAGAATATTAAAGCGGGATCTTTGGACGATCGACATTTTTCACGATCGCGGCACTCAGGAGTTTATTTATGAGTACATCACAACAGATTGTTAGGCGCAGCGAACTGCTCAACCGTCGCACGATCGACCGCTCAACGGCGGAAGAGGTCGGCAGGGTAGATCGGCTTTGGCTCGATCCTCACTCCCAACGGGCGATCGGCTTTACTTGCAAGTCAGGACTTTTGGGCAACAAAAAACGCTGGTTCGCTTGGGGGCAAGTTGAGACGGTGGGCGAAAATGTTTTTGTCACCATTAACCCGGAACTGCCCCAATTGCATCAGCCGGAACAAGCTGTTTGTCCGATCGGGCTTGAGGTCCTCACCGACTCCGGGAATAAGGCAGGTACGGTGGTTGACTACCTATTTGATGTCCGGACCGGTACAGTGATCCACTACTTGTTTAAATCGAGCGGCTGGCGCGGCGTTTTAGACGGGATTTACTTGCTACCGGTGGCAGCTATTTCGACGATCGGCAGCAAGCGGGCGATCGTGTCTGAAGCTGCTGTATCGGAACCCCAGCAGTACGCGGAGGGACTGCACCAAAAAGTCGGTCTGGTAGCAGAGTTTTTACACGAAGATTTCGACAAAACTCTCAAAAATGTGGCAGGGGTGAAGCGGGGCGCTCAAAGTCTGGCGGAAAAATTCCAAGATAAAGCTCTAGAAGTCAGGGATGTAGCTCAAGAAAAAGTTGCAGAGTTGAAGCGACAAAGGCATGAATCTGCCCCGCCAGAGCCGGGTCCGGAGCCGCCCGAGTCGGATTTGAGCTGAAGTTTTGCCTTATTGATCGCCCGGAGACTAATTGCCGATCGCCTTGTGGGGGTGGCGCGCGCCAGGAAGGTCGATCTGTATTTTCGGTGTAGGAGATTGAGGCGTTCTCGCTCACAATTGCAGTGATCCTCAAAGCATTGTATTTTAAATGTATCGCATCAAAAAGGAAAATGTTAGCAACTCCAAAAGACCTATGCTGTTTGATACAACCCACAAGTATTTTATCTAGAGACCCCAGCATTCATAATTGGTTAACTACTGTTTCCACCAACAGCGATTCGTCGATCGTTGACTGTGGCCAAATCGAGCACTCGAATCAGCGGTGCAACCACCGCGGGTCTGAGTTAAATTCTCTGGTTCGTCAGCGGGAAAATGGTTATTTGGCCGATCGAATTGAGCGGCTCACCCCGAAGCGCAATCGCTCCATCCCAGACCCAATTAATCAAGCGGTTGAGACGGCTGTCAATTACTGGGAAGTTCACCAGATTAATAACATCGTGTTTGGTTGTTACCTCCGACAGCAAAAAGTTGCCCCGGCGCCCCAAGCTAAGGATCAAAAGTTTGTTCCAATGCCTCAAGCAGCCAAAAGTTCAACTCTTACGGCACAGCGAAGGAATAGTGGCGCACTCACCGCGCCTTTAAAAATCAAATTTTTTGCGGTTTTATCCCAAAAAATCTATCTGGGAGCATCCCCCTTTCTGTCTGGCGGCGGAGTGTCAAAACATCAGTGATTACCTTAACTCTGTTACATCCTATCCAGTCTGTCCCGGTTCAAAGTTGGTGTTTTGAATCAGAACCGGTGGTTCGGATCGGTCGATCGAACGACAATGATGTAATTATTTACAGCGCTGTAGTTTCCCGCCACCACGTAGAGCTGTGGAATCACGGGAATGACTGGAAAATTATTAATTTTGGTGCTAACGGCACTTATGTAGATGATAGACCGATCGCTCAGGTGTCTGTTGTGGACGGGATGACAATTCGCTTGGGCAATTCCGGACCAAAAATCAGGATTCGCGTGGGCGCAACGAATCAACCGGGCAAAATAACCAGGCCACCGCAGCGCGAACTCCGCCAAAAGGACGAAGTTTCAAAAGACAGGTCAACAGCAGAACCTCGGGGTGTGGGAATCATCGAAGACGATGAACAGGGAGGGATGACTCAAATCGATCTTGACTGACCCGCAGCTATGTATTCCTGCAAGCCAACTCAAACAAAGCTCAAGCTACGCAATTCGATTATCTAACTAATTAATTTTTCGGTAACTGGCCTGATTTTTGCCTAAATATGCCTATAGCCTTTCTCAGTAACATGAGGTACCCGACGTGCATAGGCCTGGGTGGGCATAGGCCTGGGTGGGCATAGGCCTGGGTGGGCATAGGGCATACCTCACCACGCGCTCGAACCGCTATATAAATTAATTAACAGCTTCTCTAGTAGGATCTCACCCTTCTAAAGATAAGATTTGGGGGAGATCGATCGATATTACCTCAGTTTCGTTGCTTGCCCACCGGCGGTAATCCGAGAGCAACTGAGACATCAACCGCTGTTTGACGCTCACCAGTACGCTCTTGAGCAAAGCGTTGCCCGTTGCTTCTAAAATTGCTTTGGGCGTCAGCCAAAACGGTGGCGGTAACTCTACTTGCACTTCCAAATCCGCTTTTCCCTTCAAGTATGCTACCCCGCTGCTTTGGTGTACACAAAGCTGTCCTTTGAGATTGAGAGCAAAGCGATCGTTTATATAACCCACGCCACGAATTTCGCAGGCGACGGACTCCAAATTGATTGTGCCGTCCGACTCAGCCCACACCCTCATGTCTACTGTGGGTTGAATGCTCAGCATCATAAATTGTAACGGCCGCATTTTCAGCCGGAAACACTCATCGGTTAGCTGCTCTGTGCGACTTTGATCGACGAGGGCGTTCACCAGTCGCCTCGGCTGGCGCAGATAATGTTGAATGGGAACCCGTTCCTCTGGTACGGCGATCTCAACGGATTGGGAAGCATTAAAGCGGGTGTACATGAGAAAATATCAAAGTATAGGATTCCTAAGCATATCTTAATAAACTATCACGTTTTTTAAGGTGATATAAGTCGCGCACCCAGCAATGTCATCCGAGAAATCACTGATAAAAGCTTTCGGGACATCGCTAATTTTTCATCATACTTGCTAGGTGATGAGAGTAAAGCAAACATTTGTAACCTAAAATAGCCTCTAAATGAAAATTTCGATCGCACATCTGGGCCCTGTTGGTACAAATGCAGAAACAGCCGCTCTAGCTTATGTCAATTGGTTGAGCCAAGAAACTAACTTTGAATGTACCCTGTGTCCTTATTCCACTATTTCCCAGGCGCTAGAGGCATCGGCCTTCGGGCAGGTTGACTATTCAGTTGTGCCTGTCGAAAATTCGATCGAAGGCAGCGTGACTGTCACCCTAGATACACTGTGGCGACTCGATCAACTCCGCATTCAACACGCCTTAGTTTTGCCAATTTCCCACGCGCTGGTGTCTAATGCTAAAAATTTTAACGAGATTCAAAAAGTTTACTCTCATCCGCAAGCGCTAGCTCAGTGTCAGTTATGGTTGGGTCAGTTTATGCCCTCAGCTCAATTGATTCCGGCGAATTCAACCACGGAAGCATTGCAATATCTGGAAGATACAAAGGTAGCCGCGATCTCTTCGCCAAGAGCGGCTGAACTTTACAATTTGCCAGTCTTAGCTCACCCCATTAATGATTATCCCGATAATTACACTCGATTTTGGGTACTCAGCACGAGTGTTGGAGAAATCGCCAACGTAGAACCAGCGGAGCGCTCATCGATTAAATCCACCACAAAATCTGCTGCTAAGTTGATCCTCGATGCTTCACCGTCTAATTGCACCCATACCTCACTAGCTTTTAGCGTACCAGCCAATATGCCAGGAGCACTGGTAAAACCTTTGCAAGTATTTGCCAGTCGCAATATTAATTTAAGTCGGATTGAATCAAGACCGACTAAACGATCGCTCGGAGAATATATTTTCTTTATGGACGTTGAGGCTAACGCCTGCCAAGCATTTGTTCGATCGGCACTCGAAGAGTTAAAAAATCACACTGAAACTTTAAAAATCTTTGGTTGCTACAGTGTACTGTCAGTAGTCTAATAATTTTTGGCGTGGGGAGAATATATTTCTTTATGGACGTTGAGGCTAACGCCTGCCAAGCATTTGTTCGATCGGCACTCGAAGAATTAAAAAATCACACTGAAACTTTAAAAATCTTTGGTTGCTACAGTGTATACTGTCAGTAGTATATTTTTTTTTACGTAAAACTTAGGAGGCTGGCGAGATGAATGCTGATGAACTTCTCAAGCGATACGCAGCCGGAGAAAGAAATTTTCATGAAACCAACTTGAAAGAGGCTTCTTTGCGAGAAGCTTTCCTAATCCATATTAATCTAGCTTTTGGAAATCTCAAAGAAATCAATTTTGCTTTGGCCAACCTAACGGGGGCAAATTTAAGGGCTGCCAACCTCAAGAATGCTTGCCTGGTGATGACCAAATTAAATGGGGCTAACCTAAGCGAAGCCGATCTAACTTTTGCGAGATTAACAGGAGCTGACATGATTGAGGCAAACCTGGAAAACGCCAACTTGAGCGACACCAAAATGATTGGTATTAATTTGAGGGGAGCTTCCTTGTACGCCGCAAACCTGATGGAAGCCAACCTCATAGATGCTTGCTTGGACAATACAAACCTCGAACAAGCCAATCTAAGCGAGGCTAAACTGCGGGGAACGAGTCTGAGAAGAGCCAACTTGAGAAAAGCTTTTTTGTGTGAAAGTAACCTTGAGGGCGCTGACTTGAGAGGAGCTGACTTGAGGGGTGCTAATTTGAGCGGGGCATTTTTGTGCGGTGCTAATCTCGAAGGAGCTAAGCGAGATGAGGCAACAATTTTCAGTGGGACAATACAGTTTTGCGTGAGACAAGTTTGAGATTAGGCAATATATCAGCAGAGAATCCGACACCTAAGGACTAAAAAATATACTATTGACTTGGCTGAAAGTGAAGTCTATTTGCTCCTGTACCCGAGCAAAGTGAAGCTGCATCTTGAGGATCTCTTTCTGGGAATTAGCTTCAGCAATCTTACTTTCCAAAGCCAGCAAGTTCCGGTTGAGAGTTTCTACTCGCACAGTTTGGTCGTCTAAGTCAATTTTTAGTTCTGTCGCCTTATCGAATTGAATCTGCTTGCGAACTAAGGCGAGGCGGACTGAATTTTCATCCTCTTTCTGAAGAGCTAGCAAAGCTCGCTGCTGCCACTGATTGGCTTGAGATTCAGCTTGATTGTACAGCCACTGAATACGCAGTTGGGCGGAAATTGCGCTACCAACAGCCTGACGCAGTTCTTTGAGAGGTTCCTGAATTTCTAAGATTAACAGATCCCAAAAATTTATCAGTTCGCTGGTAAATTCTTCGCGCTCTACAGAGGCTACCAATGCTTCTAACAGCAACAAATTTGGTTGCATCTGCTGTGTAATTGTCTCAAATATTAACTCTGCTTCGGACAATTGCCGATCGTCATTTTTTTCTGAGACTGCACCGGATGAGCGATCTAATATTTTTTGATTGCTGTCTACCTCAGCTTCTGAATCTGAACTCGAAGCTACAAAGGCCTGTAATTTTTCGCGGGCGATCGAACTGAGTCTTTTTCGGAGCAAATCGCAGGCCGCCCGCTGCACTGGCCCTGTTTCGCTTTGACAAATCTTGATGACTATTTTTAAGCCTGCATCGCCGTAATTCAATGTCTCTCTCAGGGCGGCGATTCGATGTTCGCTGACAGAACTAGACAGCCGGTGTTTAACTCCTGCTAGTCCGCCGAGCACGACACCGCCCACAGGAGGTGGCAGTTGACCGCCTCTAACTGCATCGTATGGTTTCGGTTGGTCGAGATTTTCTAACACAAGCATTTACTGCTATAAAGAACCTATCCGAACCTGTTTGAAGTTAAGAATTAAACAGATACCAGTTCCAAAAAAGAATGGAACTGTAGGCCCGCGATCCAAACCCTTAGTTCATCAGTCAATCGAAAATCAAAAATCGAAAATCGAAAATCGAATGATTTGTGTGTAATTCTTGCTTCAATGCAGGCAAAATCGATTGTGCTTTTTTCCTGGGCAAATTGGCTACTTGAGCGTATCTTTAAGTACAGTCCTCGCTGCCAAGTGATTGCGAGTAGAAGTCAAAATTTCTGTTTCGCGTTCGAGCCTAGCTGCAGTATCTTGCAATTCTAAAAGAGTTTGCTGTTCTGTCGCTGCACCGTAAAGGTAGCTGGCTACCCAATAGGACAATTCGGTGGGCAAACTGGGAATGTCTTCCGGCAGGTCTATCGGCTGATCCATCAATTTGCTGGAGAGGCGAACTACATCTCTCAGCAGTTGTTCGACATCTTTTCCCAAAGGTCTGAGGTCTTTTTGCGGCGGTTCGTCTTCAATCCATTCTACTAGACCGACTAAATAGGGTTTTTCCCGAACGGCGTCGAGCACTCGGAACCGCTGCTGGCCGAGAGTCATAATTTTCATGCGATCGTCGGGCAGGCGCTGGCAGTGAATCACTTCGGCGCAACAGCCAACGGCAGAGACTTTGTTTTGGTTGGGGTCCCACATGAGCACACCGAAACGGCGATCGCCCTCCAGAATCGTGTTCATCATTATTCGATAGCGAAACTCGAAGATTTGCAGCGGCAGGGGTCTACCTGGAAATAGAACCACTTCCGGCAACGGAAATAAGGGGAGTTCGCGAACTGCTACAGAGGAAGAGGATGCCATTGTCGCTCAAATGTGACGGTACTTGCGCTTCTTTTTCTTACTTTAACTGATTTGAGTAATTCCGGCGCAAGAGCGATCGGGCTTTTGCGACACGGGCGATCGAGGCTTTAGGCTGATGCGTAGGGTCAGAAACCTGGTTTTTTCCCAAAATCCTGGGTTGTTACCCACAAATTAGGTAAAAAACCCGGTTTCTTTGGGCTGATGCGTAGGGTCAGAAACCGGGTTTTTTCCCAAAATTATTGGTTGTTACCCACAAATTAAGTAAAAAACCCGGTTTCTTTGGGCTGATGCGTATGCCTTGCATAACTTATTCAGCGCGCTGGCGGTAGCTGGATTTCGATACCCAGTTTATTGCCAACATCGATCGCCGTATTGGCAAATTCTGTGACGCCTGCAATGCCAACTCCGATCGCCGCCACCGCCGTTACAATAGCTTTTAAACTTTTCTTTAATCTGTCTTTATTCCATTGGTTTTCTGGTTTTTGAATTTCGGCTTCGACATCTTCGATATCGATAATTATATCATCGCGGACATCTTTTGGAAACTGCCCGCAATTTTCACGCAAAAATGCAATTAATGTCAAAATTTCTGCTGTATTAGCATTATTGATTTGAGTAAATTGATTGTTTTTAACTTCGTTGTCGCTGCCGGCAACACCAGATATCGGGCCGTAGAAGGTGTTGGTTTTGGAAGAAGTGTCAGTCATTTTTTTACCGTCGATGTTGATGTTTAATTGAATGCTAGAAGTATCTCCAGAGTCAGGTTTATTGATTCCAGAAATTCGCTCTTTCTCTTCCCATTGTTGCAAATTATCCGGGAAATCTTCCATCAAGCGGCGCACCTGAACCATTTGATAAGATTTGTAGCATTCGATTTCGTAGCGGTGGTTTGCCAAACGGCGGCGCAGTTCTTCAAAATCGTAGAGGTGAGGGTCTTGGCTGCCTTGGCATTGGTGACAACTGCAGGGGATGAATTCCTTGTATTTTAGGCGATCGTCATAAGTAGCATGAATTTTCCAGAGTTCGTGGCGGATACGGTCTAAAAGAAATTCTTTCCGCTTGCCAGAAACTCGAATGCGGATTTCTCGTTGGTGGTAATTCTCGATAACTTCGGCTTTAGCGTAATTGTCGGCGAGGATGACTCCATCGCGCCAGACAATATCCCCCCTACCCTTTGGTAAATCAGATTGAGGGCGGTAGATTAGACCTCTTGCAAAAGTCCTTTTCATAAATTTATTGGACGGGCAAGATGCCCATCCCACAAGAAAAAATAATTCTTGTGGGATGGGCATCTTGCCCGTCCTAGTTATTTTTGCAAGAGGTCTATTAACAAGTGCATTTCTACGATGAAGCGGGTAATGATGCCTTTGGGCATGAAGTCGTATTCGTAACGCAAAATCAGGTTATCGGCGTCATCCCAGTCGTAGTTGGGCGTTTCGAGGCGGAGAAGTTGCGGGGCGATGTATTGTCCGGGTTGGCAGGGGATTTCGTAACACAGTTTGAAGTGTTTCATCAAGTGCAGCAGTTCGTCGTGCAAGTCTTGATATTCTTTGTCGCGCCAGATTTGCTTCAGGTTTTCTTGGGTGAAATACCCGTAATTGTCGATGACTTCTGCGTTGTCGGTGACTTCTCCATTGTCGGTGATTTTTTTGTTGCCGATGAGTTTGTAAACAGCGTTGGTTGCCAATTCGGGACGCAGGATAACTACATTTTTGAGGATGGGGTCTTTTTGGAAATGCAGGATAATACCCAAGTCGTGGAGGTATTTGCTGAGACTCAGCATCGCAGGTCGATCGGACTTTTTGAAACCTTGGCTAACGCAGATGTTGACAAATTCACTGACTTCGATATGGGTTTGGCGTTGGGAATAGTTTTCCACAACATAGCGGACGTTTGCCCAGCGTTTGGGGATGGGCGTACTGATGTGTTCGAGGGTAGTGATGCGGTTTTGCAGGGCGCGTTGGAGGGCTTCAAGTCCGCGATTGGTGGCGAGATTGGTGACGTAATCTTTTTCTAGGTTGCGAAAGTCACGCCGCTGTTGGGAGAGGCTGATTTCACAGCAGATGTTTTGTTTTTCGTTTTGGACGAGGAAGACGGGACTGCCGTCGCTGAGGAGTTCGATGATACTCAGCCAGTAGCAGAGATTGGGGTTTTGGCGGCGGTTATCGACGAGGAGGACATACACAGAACGTTCGGTGAGGAAAAATTGGTGGGTGGCGTGGTAGATTTCCTGTCCGCCAAAGTCCCAGAGGTGAACGCGGAAAGGTTTGCCGTTGGGTTGTGGGAATTCCCAGCGCATCACATCGATGCCTTCGGTGGCGGGTTCTCGTTCTTTGAGTTGGTAGTCGGTATTGAGGAGTTTGTTTGCTAGGGTGGTTTTTCCCGCTTCGCCTTCGCCGACAATCAAAAGTTTGGCTTCGTTGAGTTCTTCGGTAGCATTGGGGTCGCGAGTTTGGAAGTAGAAATCGAGAATGGTACGCAAATCCCCAGGATCTTTATATAATTCCTTTTCGCCCAGAATTTCCGGCGGAATTGGTATCGGATTACCCCGCAAATCCAATTGTTTCAGCTTCTCCATTTGGCCCACAACTTCGGGAATTTCTGTAATCTGATTGTTACTGAGGTAAAGCTGTGTCAAATTCGACAGTTTGCCCACAAATTTGGGAATTTCTGTAATCTGATTGTTACTGAGGTAAAGCAGTGTCAAATTCGACAGTTTGCCCACAACTTCGGGAATTTCTGCTATCTGATTGCTACCGAGGTTAAGCTGTGTCAAATTCGACAGTTTGCCCACAACTTCGGGAATTTCTGTAATCTGATTATTCCAGAGGCCAAGCCGTGTCAAATTCGACAGTTTGCCCACAACTTCGGGAATTTCTGTAATCTGATTGTTACTGAGGTAAAGCTGTGTCAAATTCGACAGTTTGCCCAGAACTTCGGGAATTTCTGTAATCTGATTGTTCCAGAGGTTAAGCTGTGTCAAATTCGACAGTTTGCCCAGAACTTCGGGAATTTCTGTAATCTGATTGCTACCGAGGTCAAGCTGTGTCAAATTCGACAGTTTGCCCACAGCTTCGGGAATTTCTGTAATCTGATTTTCACTGAGGTCAAGCCATGTCAAATTCGACAGTTTGCCCACAGCTTCGGGAATTTCTGTAATCTGATTGTCACTGAGGTCAAGCCATGTCAAATTCGACAGTTTGCCCACAACTTCGGGAATTTCTGTAATCTGATTGTTTCTGAGGTCAAGCTGTGTCAAATTCGACAGTTTGCCCACCTCTTCGGGAATTTCTGTAATCTGATTGTCACTGAGGTTAAGCTGTGTCAAATTCGACAGTTTGCCCACCTCTTCGGGAATTTCTGTAATCTGATTGAAACTGAGGTAAAGCTGTGTCAAGTTCGACAATTTGCCAATCTCCGGCGGCAATTCCTCCAACTCCAACCCCCTCAAATCCAATTCTGTCTGGTTCTGGGAGGCGACTTTATCGATTAACTGCAACAACTCCTCTCGCGTCATGCCCTTTATCTCTCGCTAGTCTTCATTTTATTGTGACAGTATTTTTAGTTTAAGGGGGAGTTGCGCGCATCGCGATCTAAGAAACCGGGTTTTTGGAGTTTTCTCGGCTGTGACGAAGTATGCTGGCAAAAACCCGGTTTCTGGGCTGTGGTGCGAGGAAGGGCGATCTAAAAAACCGGGTTTTTTGGAGTTTTTGCGCTGTGGCGAAGTATGCTGGCAAAAACCCGGTTTCTGACCTAAGCATTACTATAATAAAAGAGCAGTTAAAAGAGGAAAGCCAATGGTGACAAGCCTGAATGTGGATACGGCGCTGCTGCAAGAGGCGATCGAACTTACGGGAGAAACGGCGATCGAAACCCTAGTGGAAATCGCCTTGCGCGAATACATTCAGCGTCGCAAACAACCGAAGCATCTCGAACTTAGCTTTGGAGAATCTCTCTGTGCATTTCGTGAAAAATATCAACTGCACGAACTAGGTTTAAATCCTGATGAAATTTGGGGAGAAATTCGCGATCGAACTTTTGCAGGGCGCGAGGTCATCTTTGAATGACGCTGCGTTATTTACTCGATACTAACATTATCTCCGAGCCTGTTCGTCCTATTCCGAATGCCAATGTGATGACTAAACTAATTGAGGCAAAATCAACTGTAGCAATTGCCTCGATCGTTTGGCACGAAGTTCTGCTAGGCTGCTATCGAATGCCCGACTCTAAACGTCGTCGCGCGATCGCAGCCTATCTTCAGGAAGAAGTGAAAAGAAAATTACCGATTTTGCCCTACACCCAAGAAGCGGCTGAGTGGTTCGCTCAAGAACGAGCAAGACTCATCCCGATCGGACTTACACCATCTTATGCTGATGGACAAATAGCAGCGATCGCTAAAGTCAATAATCTGATTCTGGTAACACGAAATGTTGCTGATTATGCAAACTTTCAAGATTTGCCGATAGAAAACTGGTTTTCTTAAACTTTATCAACCATAGCATTACCAGCAACCCAGCTTACAACACCTCGATCGTCTTCTCAACTTTAAAACTGGTTTCTGACTAGCCTTGCGTCCAGGGATGAAAAAAAGGAACAAAGTATTTTTCCCTTGTTCCTTTTTTTGTTATTTCCCAAACTGTCAATTTACAACTTGACTTCAATATCTACGCCGGCTGGCAAATCCAGTTTCATCAAGGCGTCAATTGTTTTAGCAGAAGGCTGGTGAATGTCGATAATCCGGCGGTGCGTGCGGGTTTCAAAGTGTTCGCGAGAATCTTTGTCTACGTGGGGCGATCGCAGCAAGCAGTAAATCCGCCGTTTTGTTGGTAGGGGAATCGGGCCGATCGCAGTGGCTGCTGTCCGATTAGCTGTATCTACAATCTTTTCGCAGGATGCGTCTAGAATTCGGCGATCGAAAGCTTTGAGGCGGATGCGAATTTTTTGCTGTTGAATTGTTGCCATTTTTGTTTCTTGAATTTTCTAGGTTCAGTTTGTTATTTGTTGTCTGTTGTCTGTTATCTGTTTGCAGTTGTGTTTCGGCTAACGGCTAACTGCGGACTCATGACTAATAACTAATCACTAAATAGCAGAAAAGCCTGATTAAATTTAGTGGCTTTTCTGCTATCCAAGAGTGTTAGTCGATTCCTACTTGAGGATTTTGGAAACAACGCCGGCGCCGACGGTGCGGCCGCCTTCGCGGATAGCGAAGCGCATTCCTTGTTCGATCGCGATCGGGTGGATCAGTTCAACAGTCATTTTGATGCGGTCACCGGGCATCACCATTTCAGCTTCCGAGCCGTCGTCAGCAGTGAACTGGTTGATCGTACCAGTTACATCCGTTGTACGGACGTAAAACTGAGGGCGATAGCCCGGGAAAAATGGCGTGTGACGGCCACCTTCTTCCTTTTTGAGGATGTAAACTTCAGATTCAAACTGAGTATGAGGACTGATGGATTTGGGCTTGGCAATTACCATGCCTCTTTCAATATCCGCCTTTAAAATCCCCCGGAGCAATAGACCCACGTTGTCGCCGGCCAAGCCTTCATCCAACGACTTGGTGAACATTTCCACACCAGTCACCGTAGTGCTGCGAGTGTCCTTAATGCCAATCACTTCTACTGTTTCGCCGACTTTGATTGTGCCACGCTCAATCCGACCAGTGGCAACAGTACCCCGACCAGTAATGGAGAATACGTCTTCTACAGCCATCAAGAAAGGCTTGTCAACTTCGCGCTCTGGTGTGGGGATGTAAGAATCTACTTCTTCCATCAGCTGGTAAATTTTGTCAACCCACTCATTATCGCCCTTTACAGTCTTGGGATTAGCAATCATCGCTTCGAGAGCTTTCAATCCCGAACCGGTCACGATGGGGATGTCATCGCCAGGAAAATCGTAAGAACTCAGGAGTTCCCGAACTTCCAGTTCCACCAATTCTAGTAGTTCTGCATCGTCTACCATGTCTTCTTTGTTCAAGAAGACAACCAGGCTGGGAACGCCAACTTGCTTAGCTAGCAAGATGTGTTCGCGAGTTTGAGGCATGGGACCGTCTGCCGCTGACACTACTAGGATGCCGCCGTCCATTTGAGCAGCACCGGTGATCATGTTTTTCACATAGTCAGCGTGTCCGGGGCAATCTACGTGGGCATAGTGCCGACCTGTGGTTTCGTATTCCACGTGAGCAGTATTAATCGTAATACCCCGTGCTTTTTCTTCAGGCGCGGCGTCGATTTCGTCGTACTTCTTAGCCTTTGCTTGACCTAGTGCAGAGAGAGTCATCGTAATCGCGGCGGTCAAAGTTGTTTTGCCGTGGTCAACGTGACCGATCGTGCCGATGTTTACGTGGGGTTTAGTCCGTTCAAATTTTGCGCGTGCCATTCTTGATCTGTTCCTTGTTTCTTTTAGCGATTTTAGACTTGAGATTTTAGATTCTAGATTTTGGATTCAATCCAAAATCCAAAATCTAAAATCTAAAATCATTAGTTCCCTTTGTTCTTAGCGATAATGGCTTCTGCCACATTTCGCGGCACTTCTTCGTAATGGCTGAATTCCATTGTGAAGATGCCTCGACCTTGGGTTTTCGAGCGGATGTCGGTCGCGTAACCAAACATTTCTGCTAGTGGAACTTTTACAGAAACTTTGGCAATCCCCTGATCCGTCTCTTGACCTTCGATCTGGCCCCGACGTGAGTTGAGGTCTCCGATGACGTTCCCGATGTAATCTTCGGGAACTTCAACCTCTACTTTCATCATAGGCTCTAGCAGCACTGGCGACGCCTTCATTACGGCTTCTTTGATCGCCATTGAACCGGCGATCTTAAATGCCATTTCTGAGGAGTCTACGTCGTGGAAAGACCCGTCTACCATAGTAGCTTTGAGGTCAATCACGGGATATCCTGCTACAATACCTGATTCGCAGGCTTCTTTCATCCCTTGTTCTGCAGGGCCGATGTACTCTTTGGGTACAGTGCCGCCGACAATTTTGGAGACAAATTCAAAGCCGGTTCCCACTTCTGTTGGTTCTAGTTCGATCACGACGTGACCGTACTGACCTTTACCGCCACTTTGGCGGATAAATTTACCTTCGGCGCGGACGGCTTTGCGAATGGTTTCGCGGTAGGCTACTTGTGGCTGACCCACGTTGGCTTCTACTTTGAATTCCCGCAGCATTCTGTCTACGAGGATTTCCAGATGAAGTTCGCCCATGCCGGCGATGACTGTCTGGTTAGTTTCTGGGTCAACGTTGACTCGGAAGGTGGGGTCTTCTTCCGAGAGCGACTGGAGGGCTTTGGAGAGCTTCTCCATGTCTTGTTTGGTTTTGGGTTCGACAGCGACGGAGATGACTGGTTCGGGAATGAACAGGGACTCCAGAATCACTTCCGAGCCTTCTTCACAGATGGTATCGCCTGTGAAGGTGTCTTTCAGACCCAAGGCTGCTCCCAGGTCTCCGGCGCGGAGTTCCTCTACTTCTATCCGATCGTCCGCTTTGAGTACAATTAGGCGAGAAACCCGCTCTTTTTTGTCTTTGGTGGAGTTTAGGACGTAGCTACCTTTTTTGAGGATACCGGAGTAGACGCGAACGAAGGTCAGGCGACCGTAGGGGTCGGCCATGATTTTGAATGCCAAAGCTGACAGGGGGGCGTTGTCGTCGGCAAACCGCTCTGCTGTGTCGCCGTTGGGTAGGAGTCCTTGAATTGGGGGAACTTCCAATGGTGACGGCAGATAGTCTATCACTCCATCCAACAAAAGCTGAACGCCTTTGTTTTTGAATGCCGAACCGCACAGCATGGGGACGATCGTACCTTCGACAGTACCGTGACGCAGGGCCGATCGGATTTCGTCTTCCGTTAGTTCTACGCCTTCGAGATATTTCTGAGTGAGGGCGTCGCTGGTTTCTGCTACGGACTCGATCAGCTTGGTTCGGTATTCTACGGCTAGATCCTTTACTTCATCGGGGATTTCTACTTCCTCGATATCCGTGCCGGTGTTGTTCTTGTAGATATAGGCTTTCATTTGCACTAAGTCTACAATTCCCCGGAAGTTTTCTTCGCTGCCGATCGGGATTTGGATGGGTACGGCGTTCGCTCTCATTCGATCGCAAATTTGAGCATAGACTTTGTAGAAGTTCGCGCCCATCCGATCCATTTTGTTGACAAACACGATCCGTGGTACTTTGTACCGATCGGCTTGCCGCCAAACTGTTTCTGATTGTGGCTGCACTCCGCCTACCGAGCAGAATACTGCGATCACTCCGTCAAGCACTCGCATGGAGCGTTCTACTTCGATCGTGAAGTCTACGTGTCCAGGAGTGTCAATGATGTTGATTTTGTGATCTTTCCAACTGGTGGTGATAGCAGCGGCAGTAATCGTAATTCCACGCTCTCGCTCTTGCGCCATCGTGTCCATAGTTGTTGTTCCATCGTGCACTTCACCCATTTTGTGAACCATGCCTGAATAGAACAGAATTCTTTCTGTTGTTGTTGTTTTGCCCGCGTCAATGTGGGCGGCGATGCCGATGTTGCGAGTTTTTTCTAGCGGGACGATACGTACCACAGCTACCTCCTTGGAGTTTGTGTTGCTATAATACAACTATACTACATAATAACTTTGTTTGTCATCGCTACGACTTAGAACATAAGTATATGGAGCGTATTGTTACATTTTAATATTTTTTGCAAGACTTGTTCACAAAAATATTAAGGATGTGGCATTGGCGATCGAGAGAGTGCGTGAGTTTTGAGTTTTGAGGAAGGCAGTTTTTGAGCGGCGTCATGGGCAGTGCTGCCAGTCGCAGTGCAATCTCAATACTCAAAACGTCAAATCCCTCGCCTGTGCTTTTATACCACAGGCTCGCTCAATTGGACCTGCATTCGAGCTGGCAATTAGTAACGATAGTGAGCAAAAGCCTTGTTGGCTTCGGCCATGCGGTGGGTTTCTTCGCGCTTGCGAATGGCACTGCCTGTTTCGTTAGCTGCATCCATCAGTTCGTTGGCTAGCTTGGCTGCCATCGAGCGGCCGGTGCGAGCACGAGCAAATCTGATCAGCCAGCGGAGGGCTAGAGTGGTACCGCGATCGGAGCGCACTTCCATTGGCACTTGGTAGGTGGCACCACCTACCCGGCGGGCTTTGACTTCTACTAGGGGTGTAGCGTTTTTGACTGCTTTTTCAAACAAGTCTAACGGTTCAGCCCCTGTGCGTTCTTGGATGGTTTTGAGGGCGTCGTAGACGATGCTGGAGGCCACGGATTTTTTGCCGTGCTGCATGATCCGTCTCACCATCATGCTTACCAACCGGCTGTTGTAGGTTGGATCTGGCGGAACTGGACGTTTTTGAATAACTGTGCGGCGAGACATAGTTCTATTGGGGATTTTTGATTTTGAATGATTGAGTTTGGGGTTTTGGGTTCAGATCTCGATCTATGACGATCGAGCGTGCGATCGATCGGCGCGATGGGATTTATTGTTGCTTCCCAACCCCGACGGGCGAGATCCTGGTTATTTTTTCTCTTTAGGACGCTTTGCCCCGTATTTGGAACGAGCCTGCTTACGGTCTTTCACCCCAGCGGTGTCTAATGTACCGCGAATGATGTGGTATCTAACTCCGGGTAAATCTTTTACCCGACCGCCCCGGATCATTACTACCGAGTGTTCTTGCAAGTTGTGACCGATCCCTGGGATGTAGGCTGTCACTTCAAAACCAGAGGTCAGCCGTACCCGAGCCACCTTCCGCAGCGCCGAGTTGGGTTTTTTCGGGGTGGTCGTGTACACTCTGGTGCAAACTCCGCGGCGCTGGGGGCAACTCTTGAGAGCTGGCGATTTGGTTTTTTTCTGCGTTTGTTCCCGTGCTGAACGGATGAGTTGCTGAATAGTGGGCATGAGTTACGGCATTTCTAGCTTTTTGCTGAATATAGTGATTTAGCGGCATCCGCACTGAAAGTCCCTTCCCCTCTAGGGGGACGGGATGAATGAAAATAATTATGGGTAAGTGAGGATACCAGACTCTATATTGTACATGACTAGACTTTCTTTGGCAAGGAATTTGGCAAGGCTGTCGAACTTCTTTCCTTGCTGCCAGTTTCGACTTGCGATCTCAACGGGCGAATGATATGTGACATAATATGATCTAAACGCAACCGTGAGGCTTGTCATAACCGTCAGCAAAATTTATGACGATCGATATTTCGATCGAATCACCATTTGTCGGCAACGCCCATCAACTCCAGCCGGAGATCGCATCACAGTCTCACCATCACAGTCAAGGGCCGATAGACATCACATAAAGTTATCTAAAATTGCCTGACAATAAGAAATCTACATTCAGTTGACCGCAGATGACAACCAAAGCTTATATTCCTGAATAGGGAATTTCCGAACTTTACTTGATCATTTGGAAATTCGGTAAGATTGATCGGACTCAGTTCCAGCCTATTCAATATGCAATTAATTCTCACAGTTTAACTGAGTGTCAAAAGAATTCCCTATCTTTCTAAAAGGTGGGGATGAATTTTGACCAATAAATAAAAGCGAAGCAACATGGTTTTGTTCTATTGTAATAATGTTGTATACTACTTTTGTTGCTATCTTGCATGGCGTTCTCTATAGTAAAGCTTGATAGTTCCTCAGAAGTGTGCATGGGATTCCCTTTTGATCTCAGTCTGAGATAGCCCTCTGTGTCAGTGGTAGAAAGATAAGTCCAAACATAAGGCAGCCAAATAAACAAAGAAATAACTCTTGGAAAAGCCGAGGGTCTGCCTGTGGACAGCGAGTAACACCAAAACACAGACGACTGTGTAGAGGCATCGGCGGATGAGGCGGGAAGCTCCAAAGACGAATAAGACCGTCCTTGAATTGAGTTGATGTTGGAAGCCCCAACTTCAGCGAAGCAAGTAGGGGTACTTCACGAAGTTCAGACGAGGGAAAAATTGTCAGCAGGCTACTCTATGCAGTACGGCCCGGATGGGGGTCAGTGAGGGATCCAGTTGCTTGGGAGTTTTGAGGGCGGGCGCGAGATTGCTTCGTGACTCCCCGGGCGTAGTGGCGTCAATGAGTTTTGAGATTGCTACGGGATGGCGAACAACACACACGGGGTGCATGAGTTGTGAGTTAAAATCTCATCCATAAAATTAGAGGGTTCCCAAATAGATTCACCGCTCTTGAAAGGCAATATTAAGGTAAAAGGACAGGATATGTTTAATTCTACAGAACTGCTGATCGAGGCTTTCATCGAACAGCTTGAGAACGGGTACAGGCGCACTTACGGAGGCTACAAATCAGACTATGCTGACATTATTGCCTGGGTAGGGGCAATGGCGTTAGAAAACATCGCCAACAGCGACGGTCTTTATCACAATGTAGAACACGCCATTTGCATTACCTTAGTCGGTCAAGAAATCTTGCGGGGAAAACACATTCGCAAAGGCGGAGTTTCCTGCGACGATTGGCTCCACTTCATCATTTCTTTGCTGTGCCAAGATATCGGATATGTCAAAGGAGTTTGCCGGCAAGACCAAAAATCAGAAGGATTGTATGCTACGGGAAAAGATGACATGAGAATTGCACTTGCTCCCGGTGCAACAGCGGCTAGCTTAGCTCCTTACCGAGTTGACAGAGCTAAATTGTTCATTGACGAGCGCTTCGGCAACCACAAGCTAATTAATGCTGAGATAATTAAGCAGAACATAGAACAGACTCGTTTCTCGGTGCTGGACGGCAACACTGACGAGGATGCAGTTAATTACTCTAGTTTAGTTCGTGGTGCTGACTTGATAGGTCAGCTCAGCAACCCGCAATATTTGCAGAAAATAGGCGCGCTGTTTTACGAGTTGGAAGAAAGCGGTGCTACTAAACTTTTGGGCTACCGACACCCCGGCGACTTGCTGCAAAGCTACTCTAAGTTTTACTGGAGCGGCATTTATCCGCACATCAGTGAATCTCTCGATTACTTGCAGTTGACGCAGGAAGGCAAACAGATTGTTGCTAGTTTGTACGCTAACATATTTCGGATGGAACACCAACGTTGCGATTCTGAGGTTGCTTGACGGAAGGTGAAGGGGAAGGGGAAAGCGGCAAGTTTTGAATGCGTGAGATTGCTTTCCTAAGAATTGCTTCGCTAACATTCCTGGCAACGCTATTAAGGAGAAGGGAAAGACGGCCAGTTTTGAATGGGTGAGATTTCTTTGCTAAGAATCACTTCGCTAAGCTGTTCGACATCTAAACTGCATTAACTAAGTTACCTTTATTTTTTATTTTTCGGTTCCATTTCATAATTAGTCCTCCTTCATTTAACAGTTTATGTAACAGTGCTTCTAGTTTTTCAATGGATTCAAATAATCTA
>NZ_JANMZH010000750.1:0-2784 GCF_031383065.1 Microcoleus sp. OTE_8_concoct_300
ATTGCCAAAGTATCGTCTATGCAGCTATCTGCCACGACAATAACGGAGATCAGGTCGAGGGGATAAGTCTGCGAGTGCAAAGCATCAAGACCGCGCCGCAGCGAAGAACTTCGATTGTGGCTGGGAATAATTATGCTAACTGTTGGATTTTCTCTATTCATATTAGATTGGTAATTGGTATTTTGCCTTTTGTCTTTGGTATTTGGTCTTGGGTAATGGGTTTTTGGGAATTTATAAGTGGTGATTAAAAATTCAAACACTCTTACTTATTCCCTCTCCCCTCAATATCCATCTGTTAAATCCCTTAAATCCATTACACAATCCGTTTCCGGGCTTCCCTCGGACTCCTAAATAATGACTCCTGACTAATCCCCAAAATTTAGACCTTAGTTTAATTTCCCAGATTCATCTGTGAAGTAAATCTCAAATCTCCAATCTCAAATTAATTGACTTCCCCTTTAACTTCCTGCAAGCGCTTGCGAGAAGAAAAATAAGCCATCGGCCCGAAGCAGCACCCCCGCAGTTGAGCTAAAAGTAAATCACTAGGAATACAGCCTGGTTGCTTTCGCACTGAAGCAAATAATTCAGGAATTTGCTTATACCACAGCCAGTTCCAAGCTAATAGAGCCACACTGAATTCTCTGTTGACCACAAACATCCGCGTCCAGAAAGCATAGACTCCGATTCCATAGCATTTGAGCAAGTTGCGCAATTCTTCCCAAGTGCGCCGATGCCGGTGCCAACTCAAGGCCGTCGGTTCGTAGACGATGCGGTAGCCCGATCGCAAAATGCGGGCAAACTGTTCGCTGTCTGAACCGGACTTAGCAGGCGTACCCACGCCCAAAGCTTCGTCAAACAGCCCGATGCAGTCGATCAAACTTTTCCGCAAAGCCATACTCCCCGAAACCCCCAGTGGGCCTACAATCAGCGGATTGCACTGCGCCCCGTCAAAAACTCGGCGCTCGAAGCCCTGCCCGTAGGGGCTGTAGCGCTCAAACAATTCTTGCGCTTCGGTTTCCAGTTCTAGGGGCATCAGTAGCCCCGTGACACACATAACTCGCGGATCTCTGAAATTTCGCAACAGCGATCGCAGCCAGTTCGGATCCGGGACCGCATCGTCATCTGTAAAGGCTACGAATTCGTGTTTAGCTTCGCGTAAAGCGGCGTTGCGGGCGGCGCTTTCGCCCGGTACGTCTTCGCGCACATAGCGGACTTTTGGGTACTTTTTGATTAATTCACTGCTGGCGTCGGTAGCCGGACAATTGTCAATTACCAGGTATTCCTGACCGTCGTCTGGCAGCAGCATCAGCGCGTCGAGACAGCGGCGCAAATCTTCCGGTCGATCGCGCGTGCAAACTGCTACTGTGGCGATCGGCATTGCCTCCACCGGCCCCCGCTCATCCCATTCTAGAGTGTCGTAGAGCCAGCTTTTCCACAAGTTATCACCAGCAGCATTCATCAGTCCTTCCCGTAATTCGTCACCGCCCATGCGACCTCCTACTACGGGCAAAAGAGCTTGACCGATCGGTTTTCCGTGCAGTCGAATTAAAATCAAGACTTTGCTGTAACGCTCCTCAACCGTAATTTGGGGTGGGAGTTTGGAGATTTCCAGGTCAAGAATAGCTGTTGCCATTTTAGATTTTATATTTGAGATTGTAGATGCCGAAAAAAGCCTAGATAATCCGTATATTACCGGATGTATTTTAGCCAAAATTGTTTTAGGGGATAGCAACTTCTCAATGCCATACTTGCCGATTGCCGATCGCGAATCAAAGATCAAGCCTCATTTTTGTTATTGCTTTTATTTATTTTTACTTTCAATGACCCGCTCATGTCAAGTTTTTTTGTCAGCGAATTTTTACCACCGACAACGATCGAGCGTCGAGGCTTGTGTCAATTGCAGGTGTTATTGGCACTCTGCCGCCACCTTGCCTCGCCATTAATACCAAAGCTAAAAACCCGCTTTTTTAAGAAAACCCGGTTTGTGCGATCGCTCCTCATTTTAGCTTTAATTGCGATCGGCTACTATTCAAGGGCAACACACCCAACAATTCAACACTCTCGCCCTTCAAACGTTCGCCCGTAGTAGTTCTCTAGCAATCCCAAGCCATTTGGGAGAATATAGAGCCAGCCCCTGAAATACTCTTTTTTTATAATAAAGCCAAATGCTAAGTATAACTGCATAAAAAACAATAATATCTAGTAGGGTCAAGTAGGAACCCCTTTACCTAAGAATCACTAGAATCACTTTTATACAAGCAACTTTATTAGTGTTCTCACCCGCCCAACCCACATTTTCGCGATCGCCCAAATCAGCACGAACCGGATCTCCTTGCATAAAACTAGAAATTGCCGATCGACTTTTGAGCTCATCAATCACACCCCGCAAATACCAATAACCGCGCAACTTTGCCCGCAACCACCGCCTTCCCGCATCCCAAGCTTTCGAGCAAATCCAGGGATTTCCTCGCGGACACCGCCAGCCCATCCACAACCGCCGGCCAGAAAAAGGCCATCGCCACCAAAATCTTGTCTACCAAAAAATAAGGACTTTCGTAGTCTTTTATGTGCAGCATCGGTCTGAGTTCCGGGTGTCGGCGGCCGATCAAAACATCCGAGCGACCTTCCTGACGAGAGCGGCCAAAAGAGCGATCGAGATTGTTAGTTTCGTGTTCGTAATGATAGCCCACTGCATCATCCGCCAGAACCAAAGATACATCAGCTTTGAGCAAGCGCAGCCCAAACTCATAATCTTCCCCGCCGCAGTTGCCGAAAGCCGAATCA
>NZ_JANMZH010000753.1:0-10492 GCF_031383065.1 Microcoleus sp. OTE_8_concoct_300
ATACAGGAAATTTGAGGCTAGGAACAGTAGGCGGTAACTTTCGCATCGATACCACCGTCATTGGCGATGCAGTTAATCTCGGTTCGCGCCTCCAACAGTTAACAAAAGTCTACCAAGTTCCGTTTCTGATTTCCCACACCACCTTAGCTGCGCTCGAAGAACCGATGAAGTATGCCCTGCGCCTCGTCGCTCAGGTGCAAGTTCGAGGAAAATCTCAAAAAGTGGGGGTGTTTGAGGTATTTGAGGCCGATCCTCCAGCCCAAAAACAAGCTAAATTGGAAACGAAACCGATTTTTGAATTAGCTTTGATTCGCTACTATCAAGGCTCGATAGAGGATGCCAAATTCCTGTTCACTAGGTGTTTGGAAAGAAATCCCAGCGACTGTGTTGCCCAAAGCTATCTGAAACGGTGTGCTTAACCCAAACTTACTACCTGCGGGGAATATTTTATCGATCGAAATGATATTTTATTTGCCAAGATAGACCGTGAAAAATACCTCAAAGCTAAATTGCACGTCTTTCGGATAGGTCGAACCGGAGCTTGTGGTACAATACGATCGAGAAAAGCTACCATAAGCGAGAAAAAACAATGACTAACGTGAAACCAAATCGTACCGTGCGGCGGGGAAGATTGTTCCCCGAAATTCAGTGGTCAGAAGAAAAGAAAGCCCAGTGGCGAGCCGAAAGAGCGGCATTTCGCAAGCGTTGCAAAGTAATTTTTGATCGCCTTAAACCAGACTTAATTGACACTCACTACAACTGGTACATGGCGGTTGAACCTGATAGCGGGGAATATTTTATCGACAAGGATGATATGGCGGCTACCAAAATGTGCCGCCAGAAACACCCAAATGCTATCCCCTACCTTTTCCGCATCAACAATACAGGGGCGTGCGGCTCAATATGATTGAAGGAAGATTTGGTGATGAGGACGAGCTATTTTTTGAAGTTGAATTGATTGCTAATAACGGCTTAGAATTACCTGTTGATGCTCTGCTAGATACAGGTTTTTCGGGCTGGTTAGCAATGGACAGTCTAGCGATTTGAGATTTGAGATTTGAGATTTGAGATTGAAGAATTGAAGCAAGCGACTTCACGGATGAATCCGGGGGCTTGTACCCTGGTGGGTGCTGGAGTACCATCCGTTTTAATCGGCCGCCAGTGGCTGAAAAATCGGCGGTTAGTAGTTGATATGTCTGCGGGTATTTTGACATTGGAAGCAAGTTAAAAGCAAAATGAATTTAAAAAGTTGTGACATAGTAATAGTAGGAGCCGGCCCAGCAGGCGGTCACTGTGCGAGAATGCTAGCCAAATCCGGCCACAAAGTCTTGCTGGCAGAGCAAAACGATAATTTTAATAAAAATGACTTTTCCAGCGCCGCCACGCCTCTAGAAACCCTCTCTAAATTCGATTTACCAGAATCCGTTATCGGCAGTTTTTGGCACAAACTTACTATTGAAACTAGCAAAGTCAGTCAAAGTTGGGAGTCTCCCGAAAGCTTGGGAGTTGTTCTCAACTTTGCTAAATTTAGAGCATTTTTGGCCAGCGAAGCTGAGCGATTTGGCGGTGAAGTTTGGCTTGGTTGTCGCTACACCGGACATTCACAAGCCAAGGGCGAAACAACGGTAGAATTTAAACAGTTATCCGACGGTCAAATTATCAAAGTTAGCACGAAAGTATTGGTTGATGCTACTGGCTTTGCTAGGGCGATTATGTACGAAAAAGAGAAAGATAAGCCAGATTTTTTGTCGGGAACTGGAATCGAATATTTAATTGAAGTAGAGCCTGAAGTTTATAATAAATACAGCGGTGATTTAATCTTCTTTTTGGGCGATAAATGGATGCCGAAGGGTTATTCCTGGATATTCCCAATGGAACCAAACAGGCTGAAAGTTGGTGCGGGTCGCATTTTTTTAGATCCGAAAACGGTGAGGCATTTGTCACCGCTGAAAAAATATATTGATTTACTGATAGATGAATATCTGAAGTCTAAAAATTATAAAATTATTGACAAACACGGTTCGACGCTGAAGTACAGTCCTGGTTTGAAGGATATTTATTGCAAGGATAATATAATTGCGATCGGTGATACTGTCTCGACAGTAAATTTTTTGGGCGGCGAAGGGATTAGACACGGGATGGATGGTGCCCAAATAGCGGGGAAATATATTCAAAGCTATTTGGAGGGGAAAATATCAGATTTTCGGGATTATGAGACGGAAATGCACCGCAAGTTTGATAATAAATGGAATATTTCGGAAAGGTTGGCGGTGAGAAAATATATCGATGATGTTAATGATGAACTGACAGATAAAATGATTTCTTATTTAAAGTATATGAAAACTGAAGATGTTATGGATATTTTATTTTATTATAAGTTTGAGAAGATTTCCCGAGGGTTAGGGGGTTATTTGCAGCGGAAAATTAAGGGATGGATTAAGAAATTTCACTTGTAATATCAATTCCGGTTGCACCGGAATTATTGTTGACTGTTGACTATTGACTGTTAATATCATGTCAGATCAAATCCGTTGGGAGCGGAATTATTCATCTCTCTCTTCTCTTCCTCTGCGCCCTCTGCGGTTAAATCATTCCGAAACAACCGTAAACGATATCAGATCGATTAACCATAATATCCCGGTCGGGGCGGGTTTTTGAGATGGTCAATTATTGGCAGGTATTGTTGGTGAGGGGATCCCCTACAAAAATCGCGATCGCCCGACCGGACATGATATAACTCGGGGTCGAAAAACTGAATGATATTTGAGCGGGCTCACGCACCCTACAAACCTAATTGTAAGGTATTTTCTGCTGTAACTTGAAGGCGCGGCAGCGACAGTAAAGCATCGTCAAAGCTGCTAAAACTTGACCTATATGATACACCAAAAGTATACCCACTCGCTCCAATTAAATGCGCTACAATTGGATCGAAATCCCCGTAAGGATAGGCAAAACATTTAACAGATTTCTCTAATCCCCGTTCCAAGATAGCACGGGATTTCGCCGCCTCCCGCACAATTTCTGTCGGCGACAATGCAGTCAGAGGTTGATGAGTAGCAGACATAGAACCGAATTCAATCCCTGCATCCCGCAGTTGCAAAATTTCCGGCCATCCCATTAGCTGCACTTCTTCAAATTCGGCTTTTTCCCAACTATTTGTCTTTCCTATCAACTCCGCTACTAGAAAAACAGTTGCTGTAAAATCAAAGCGTTTTAGCAGAGGCCAAGCATATTGGAAAAAGTCGAGATAGCCGCCGTCAAAAGTCATCAATACAGCTTTACCGGGTAAAGGAGTTTTAGCCTGTTTCGCGCTTTGCCAATCTTCCCAACTCGCACTGTAATAACCATGCTGTTTGAGATTTTGTAAGTGCTGTTCAAAAACCTGCGGAGTAATTGCCTCTAAACCGTCAGGAGAAATGCGGCGGTAGGCGAGAATCGGCAGCCTTTCTGTAACGCTATGATTGTCAAAAACTTGAGGTTTCACGGAGTGAGAAACTTCTCTATACGGCGCTTTTGGCAAAATGATTTCCGGTGCGTAAAATACTTGCTTTGGAAACTCGTTTTCTCGGGGAATTTGGATTCTCGGTTCCCCCGCGATTGCCGCCGCTGACTCGATTTCCGGCAGCGCCGCCGCCGGGAGTGCGGCCCGGCGGCTGACACTGGTCCCAGCGGCACCCTCGCGCCTGCCGAACATCACGGCATTTTGGGGGTAAATGCCCCCAGCACCGGGTGCATTCAACGAGTCGTGCAAATCCGACCTTTGTTTAGCAGAAGAGGCTAAGCGCGATCGCAGCGACATCTTGCCTTTGAGGGGTTTTCCCAGCAAAGCTTCACGCACGGTGGCGACGCACAACTCAAAACCGCTATTTAGAGTAATTGTCGATCGCAATTTTTGAGCCGAAACAAAATTATTTTCCACCGCAACAGTGACAATACCGACAGCAACGCCGCCTACTTTCACCAGCACGTCAATTTCCGAAAGATCAACTTTTATATTAGCAAATTCCTCGCTAACTTCTAAGGCAATCAATTTGTTTTCGAGGGTAATTGTTGGGACTTTCTCTGCTATTTCTGGCTTGTAGAAATACTCCAAATGCCACTGGGGACGCCCCCATAATTCTTGTAAAAATAGCGTCCAGTCAGGTTTAGCTTGGAAGGATTCCAGCAAAGTTCCCCAGAATTTATTGCCTTTTCCCCAGCGATTGCGTTGAAAGAAGTGATCGATAATTTGCCAAGCAAACTGGGCTGCAACCGCATCCGCCAACACCGAAGCCGCAACCATGCCCTCGCAGACTGGCAATTCAATAATACCGAGTTCAATTCCTTCTAATTTGATGGTACAGCAGAGGATCTCGCATATTTGCCCCAGAGCGCAAATATCAGAAATTGGTTCGCTCACTTCCACCGCAACTTTCCAGGCAATTTCACCCTTTACTCGCTTAATCCTATCTAAAATATATCTGATTTCATTTGTCTTAAAAATTTTATGATATTTGTGAACGTTACTCGTTTTGATATCTCTCTCAATTCCTTTATGCCAAGGTAGGTTTAGACTGAGATTCGCGGCTTTTTCTTGATAATTAACGAGCATTTGGTCGTCATATTCAATGCCCATAAAATTACAAATTTCTCCTAATAATTTTGTTTTGTCGTCTAAAAGTTCCTCATATTTAACTAATATATGATTTGATTTATTAACATATTTGTGGCTAGTTAACATCGCCTGTTCCCAGCGCTCGATACAGTGGTTTAAATCCCAACCAGGGCCCCACAATTCGTTAAGACTACAAGTAGCTTCATACAGAGAAGCTATTGTATCCATACCGTTTCGCAAAATATGTATGAATTTTGCATCCGGCAAAAAGCGCTCTATGTCATCAATAAAATATATGTGCTCCGGCGTTTTTTCCAACCAAATGCTTTTATTTTGTTCCGCAGCCAAACCATCCAAAACTCCGACAAACCAACTAGCTTTAGTTTCGACTGTTTGACTGTCATCAAAATCTTTCAAAAGTTCAGGACGCTTAATCTCATCCTTAAAAAAAGCTTCCATCCTATTTGGCAACTTTCCGGCAAACTGATCGTACAGCAAATAGTGAAAAAACTTAGATTCAGGAAAAGAAATAACTTCGGGATGAGCGGCTAATAAACTTTGAAGAATTGTTGTGCCACTGCGAGGGGAGCCCACTAAAAATATCCGTTTCATTTTTATACTTTATAAAGTGTTTGTGAATGAGATTTTTTTTATGAACCGCAGAGAGCGCAGAGGGCACAGAGAAAGAGAAGAAGGAGGTAGAATTCCTGTGCCTCTGTGCCCTCTCTGCGGTTAAAAACTCTTTTCCTAACTCCAAGTAAAATCCTCTTTTAACAAATCAGAAAGTTCCTGATTGTAAGGTTTGAAATAATCTGTCAATTGTTGTTCGATTTCCGGCGGCATTTTGCTGTAATCCTCGATATTATTAATCTCATATTCTTTAATTGCACTGGCACTAATGTCTAAGAAATCTAACACTTCTGAAAATACTTTGCCGGGATTTGCTAGAAAATCTTCGCTCTTGAGAATCAACAACTGTTCCCGGGGAAAATAGTCGAGCCAATTTTTGATTTGTTCGACATAAATTCCTCGCGACAAATAGGAATAATGCTGGTGATTGAAACTGTAATAACCTTCATCGGCTTTGATTTTTTCAATTTCACCTTTTAGCCGATCGGGTTCTGAAGCGATCGCCTTTTCAAATTCCAGCTTTTCGCAGCCGATCGCCACTTCTAAATGATAGTGCATCCACGCTCGTTTTACCGGGTTTCGCAGCATTACAATCAGCTTAACATTGGGGCAATACTTGTAAACCCGCTCGGCTACCAACGGATGATAAATATAGTAAGGAGTCATCTCCCACAGCAACACCTTATCACCCGCCACACTGCGCGTCAACTGCTTGCTGTACCACTCTACACCACGCTCGAAATTTAATTCAAAAAAGTGAATTTCGCGGGGACCTTCTTTAATAATTTGCAAGTGATTTGCTAGATAGCCGGATAGAGGTTCCGTGCCGCACTTTTGAGCGCCAATAATTAAAAAGTCCGGTTTCTGCTTATTTTTCAACTGAGTCGAAATCTTGACGTAGCCGGGATTATTCTTATTCAAAGCGTGAGTTTGAGCGGCTGCTTCGGGTAAATCCGCAACCTGCATTTTGCCATCAAATTCCCAGCGGTACGGCGGACAAAGAATCGTTTTTTGGTTTACAGTCGATCGCACGTACAGCGGATAAACGTGCCAGTGATAATCGTAGGCGTAAGCCCAACTCTTCTCGTAAACCCCAGCATTCACGTAATACTGGCCGTTTCCTAAATCCAGCCTGTTTACGTGCAGGCGGATGGTGCCTTTACCTTCCGCCAGCGGTAGCAACCGACCCATTTGATTAGTATTAGTCTCAAAACAGCTTTGGCCGTCTTCCCGGCTGATTGTCACGCCAAAAATAGCAGCAGCAATCGGCTTCGGCACAGAATAATGAATTTCAATAGTAATACCATCACCAGTATTTATCTCTTCATCCGGCAACACTTTGACATCCGTAATTTCTACTTCCAAAGAACCGAAGCGATTTTCATTAACTCGCAGTTGCGAACCCGTACTTGTAACTTCAGGAGGACGCATGGGAGTGCGTTTTTCAGTTTCCGATCGCATTTCCGACAAATACTGACCTGCCACCACTTCCGGTTCCCCGTAAGCCACGATTTCACCGGATTTTAGCCACAAAGCCCGATCGCACATTTTCTGAATTTGCGCCGCGCTGTGAGAAATCAAAACAATCGCACATCCTTGAGCCTTAAACTCAGCGATTCTGTTCAAACATTTAGTTTGAAAAGCCACATCACCCACCGACAAATATTCATCAATTAACAGCACTTCCGGGTCAGTATGAACCGCCACAGAAAAAGCTAGCCGCATTTGCATCCCGGTACTGTAAGTGCGCATCGGGCTGTCAATAAACTCTTTCAACTCTGCAAATTCCACAATATCGTCAAATCGGCGCGCCGCTTCCCGGCGAGTCAAACCGGCCACCACCGCACCCACAAACACATTTTCTCGGCCAGTTAAATCCGAGTGAAAACCCGCACCCAAATCTAACAAACCGCCAATTCTGCCGTTAACTTTAACAGTTCCTTCCTCAGCCCTGCCGATACCACCGAGAAGTTGCAGCAGCGTCGATTTTCCCGCGCCATTCTTGCCGAGAATTCCCAGCATTTCCCCGGGAGAAACAGTGAAATTGATATCCCGCAGCGCCCAAAAACGCGCCTGCGGTTTCATCCGCCCCCAACCCGATAAAGCGGCCTCCATAATCGTATAAGGTCGATCGGCACTGTAGCGGTTGAAACGTTTCCCCAAACCCTTGACAACAATAGCCTGACGCATTTACAATTCCTCCACAAAAGTATTGCTTTGCCGTCTAAAAATTGCCAGTCCGATCGGCAAAATAACAGCCACAACCAAGCTCACAATTAACAGCGCCTGCCAATCCGGCTGCGTACCTTTGAGCAGTATGGCGCGGTAAGCTTCGATCAGTGGCACCATCGGATTTAACTGATATAAAGGCTGAAATTCTTTCGGGACGCTGTTGAGGTCGTAGAAAATCGGAGTTAGGTAAAACAGCATCTGCAAAAGGACGCCCAAAGTGTGCTGAGTATCGCGAAATGTGACATTCAAAGCGGCGAGGGGATAAGCCAAACCGACTGTCAAAACAAACTGAATAACCATCAGCAGCGGTAATACAAACAGCACTGCATTCGGCCGAACGCCATCCACTGCCAGAAAGATAATTAACACCGGCAAAGCTAACAGAAAGTGAATTAGCCCCGTCATCGTCGTGACTACCGGCAAAATTGCCGTGGGGAAATTCGGCTGTCTGATTAGCGCTTTATTGCTGGTAATTAATCCCGTTGCTTGAAATAATGCCGTTTGAGACCAAGTCCAGATTAACAAACCGCTGAAAGCAAAGGAAGAAAATTTCGGAATGTTAATCGGTATAACAGTGCGAAACACAAAGGAAAATACAGCTAACTGCAACAGCGGATTGATTAAAGTCCAAGCAATCCCTAAAGCCGATCGCTTGTAAAGTAATTTCATATCGCGATCGACCAACACCCGCAGCAAATCGAAGAAATGAGCGATTTTGCGCCTGTAAACCCGCGTTGGAAGACTTCTCACCGCACACCTCCGGCGACTTGCTGCGGTTCCGGCTGTGGCTGCTCGAACGGCTCAATCTCAGCTAACTGCTGCGCCTGCAACTGCGCTTTTCTGTAAGCAAAAGGACTGTCTAGAGCTCCCAGCAACTCGCTGACTACCAACTTGCGCGGCAGCCAACCCGGATCCCCCAAGCGGCGCACCAGCCACCAACCAAACCAATTAAACATGGCAAATTTCAAAATTTCTAGGCGCGGCACAGTGCGGTTGCGATCGCACGTCAGCAAATAAGCCCCAAAACCGCGCCCGTTATCCTCCAACTGCTTGCTCAAAGCCTTGTCGCTGCGCCGGTGCAAGTGCCACACAAAAGCGCTGGGCTCATAAAAAGTGGCGTATCCCTTCGCCAGAATCCGATGAAACATCTCAATATCTCCACCACCGCGAGTCGGAGTGCCCACATCGAGAGCAACGTCAAAATTACCAACTTCCGCGAAAACTTGCCGCCGGAAAGCCATATTCGCCCCCACGCCGTAGTCGCTCGCCCACAGCAACTGCTGCACAGAAAGCTCGCTACCGTTGATTTTGCGGCGATCGAGCTTTTGCAGCATTCCGCCATATATCAGTTCAAATTGCTGTTGCGCCAAGGTTTCCAGTTCGGCGGCCGCCACTAAACCGCTTACGGCCATAATTTCTGGATCCGCAAAAGCCGAAGCGATCGCCCGCAGCCAACCGCGATCGGGCCGCGCGTCGTCGTCAGTAAAAGCAATAATCTCGTGTCGCGCTTCAGCGATCCCGCGATTGCGCGCCCAGTCTAATCCTGGCCGTTCTTCTTTGACGTAGCGTACCGGCAATCGCGCAACTAATTCAGCGGTGCTGCTGTTTGTAGGAGCGTTGTCTATAACGATTATTTCGCGGTCGGGATAGTCGAGTGCGAGTAGAGCTTCCAGAGCGCCTTTGAGCAAATCTGTCCGATCGCGCGTGCAGATGACAACGCTAATTGACGGCAGGTGGCGATCCGCCACTGCTTCAGAAACAGCGCCGAACTGCTCTTCTAAAGTCGATCGCACCAACTTCTTGCCTAACTGATCCACAATTGTTTGTCGCACTCGAGCAGCGGAAATTGTTTGTTCCCAGGGATTGTTACTAACATAAGCCCAGCCCAGAGGCCGTCCCCGGTAGCGAACTAAAATGCGAACTCCTTCGTATTGTTCGAGTTGCCGAATCGGATTAATCTGTTCGGCAAACTCAATTTCCATCACTTTTATTGCCATAACTTGCTCCTGATTATTTTCCAGCGGGAACTAGATAAAAAAGTTTTGAGTTTTGACTTTTAAGTTGGGGGTTGCACTTTTCCAATTTCCCAACTTTTGAGGTTTGAGTTTTTGGTTGAAATTCCCCGACTTAAGTAGAGCGGCACGAAAAAACAATATCTTGTAGGGGCCCCTTTAGCTAATGATTACCAGCTCTAAGCGAGAAGATGGATGCACTCACCCGCCCGACCCATGTAATGTTTATTTGCACCTACCTACTTAGTCATTAATTGCTAACTCGTAACTTTCAACAGCCACTAAAGGCTTTTCCTTGATCTTTTCAGCAGTGCGGGGCATACCGTTAACGCCGATCGCCCGAGCCAGGGGTTCGGCCAACAAAAGCGCCAGAATCGAGCGCAAGTGAGCGCCCCGCAGCGGTTCCAGGCCCGCTTGCGGAAAAATGTGGCCGACTGTCAGTTGGCCGTAATACAGGTAAACCCCAGCCGGTCGTTCCGCGTCCAGCAGGCTTTCTGCAGCTTCCCAACCTTGCTGCAAATCGATGTTAATTTCATGTCCCCCCAAATCAGCACGGGCCGGGCCTCCTTGCATAAAACTAGAAATTGCCGATCGACTTTTGAGCTCATCAATCACACCCCGCAAATACCAATAACCGCGCAACTTTGCCCGCAACCACCGCCAAGTTCCCCGCATCCCGAAGCTTTCGAGCAAATCCAGAGATTTCCTCGCGGACACCGCCAGCCAATCCACAACCGCCGGCCAGAAAAAGGCCATCGCCACCAAAATCTTGTCTACCAAAAAATAAGGACTTTCGTAGTCTTTTATGTGCAGCATCGGTCTGAGTTCCGGGTGTCGGCGGCCGATCAAAACATCCGAGCGCCCTTCCTGACGACAGCGCCGGAAAGAGCGATCGAGATTGTTAGTTTCGTGTTCGTAATGATAGCCCACTGCATCATCCGCCAGAACCAAAGATACATCAGCTTTGAGCAAGCGCAGCCCAAACTCATAATCTTCCCCGCCGCAGTTGCCGAAAGCCGAATCA
>NZ_JANMZH010000777.1:0-12732 GCF_031383065.1 Microcoleus sp. OTE_8_concoct_300
CAAATGTTAAGGCATTCAATTCGATTATTAATTCACTATCTAAGATTTGGAGATGTTCCTGTTCCGGCTCAAAATCAAAAAAATCATTTTTGTTGTCGGCGATCGCGTTTGAGCTTCATCATACCTTAATTCACCAACGCCCGCAATTCCTCTCAAGAATATACAATACTCGATTTCCTGATCGCGCGCAGCGAGCGCCAAGCAGAGGCGGCAGAACACGTTCGTCAAGCCCTTCGGGCCTACGACGTGCAAGCTGTGGACACGCTGATCGGTTTGATTTCGCCACCACCACAGTTGATGCAAACATTGACCGATCGCAAAATTGCTCAGGAACAAGAAAAAACTTACGACGTACAGCGCATTTCAGAGTCGCAGCGTCAAGAATTGGTGCGCGCAACTGCGATCGCAAACATTCAAAATCAGGTGGTGGCGGCAGAACAAGGGGTGAAAATTGCCCAACTGAGTGCAACTGCTGCGATCGAACACGCTAGTGGTGAAGCGGAAGGGATTCGGCTGATGGGACAAGCAAAAGCGGATGCTTATCAAGTTGGTGTCAACGCTTTGGGTACGCAGAGTTACACGCTGTTGCAACTGATGCAAGCAGTTTCGGATGGTAGCGTTCGTGTTGTTCCCGATGTCACAGTGAATGGTAACGGCGGTAGTGGGGGTTTGCTGGACGGTTTGATGGCAATGTTGGTGCGGAATGAAACCAGTAAGAATGGAGAAAATGGAGTACATTCACCTGTAATTAATGTCAAAAAATCTAAGTCTGTTGTTGTGGAAACTGTGGCAGAATCACCAGTAGCAAAAGTGCATTCGGTGCAGTCGCCGGAGTCTCCTAATCATTCACCAGTTGCTCAGTCTGTGGCTGTTGCTGAGATTGATATTGATTCGCTATTTGGTGAATTGCCTGACGATTTTTGAGTTGATTTGTGCAGTTTGTATAGAGGACAACCGTCCTCTCTGAAAGCTTTTTGTCTAAGATTTTACTGTTCAGAGAATTAGAGGTGCAAAATTATGACGTTTATGGTTACACACAAATACGTGAATTTGTCAAGGTTGATGGTGGTAGTTGCTTTTAGTGCGATCGGTCTAGGACTATGTGGAAATGGACTTTCGGTTTTAGCAGCAGAAATGCAAAGCGCAAACAAAACATTTGCTGATTGGTGTCGCGAAAAAGCTTCTCTGAGTCCTGAAACTAAACATACTGTTGAAGTGTTGTTGCGGAAATCTAAGACTACTGAGTGCGATGCAGCCGATCGGAAACTTTCGAGTCTCACGGAACTCTACCTCGACAACAATGAAATCAGTGATATCAAACCATTGCAATCATTGACTCAACTGACTGAACTAAACCTCAGCAGAAATGAAATAAGCGATATCAAACCGCTAGAATCATTGACTCAACTATTTTTGCTTGAACTCGATAACAATCAAATCAGCGACATCAAACCGCTAGCATCCTTGACTCAATTGATTTTTCTCGGACTCAGCGACAATAAAATCAGCGACATCCAATCATTGCAATCTTTGCGTGAACTGGATTATCTCAGTCTTGACAACAATCAAATCAGCAACATCAAACCCTTACAATCTTTGACTAACCTGAGTTATCTATCCCTGGGTGGAAACCTAATTACTCCCCAAATTTGCCCGATGACCAAGCCAGAGTCTATCTGTAGTTGGTAACTCATAAATTCAATGCTCAAACCTTACTACTCTGAAAATGACAGGCACAAGATTATGACATTTATAGTTGGACACAAACACATGAATTTACCAAAGTCGATCGCAATTACTTGTAGTGCACTCATCGCTGTAGCATTATCTGGAAATGGATTATCTGCGATCGCACCACAAACGCGCTCGAGAAACAGCCAAATTTGCTAAAACTTTTGTGGGGTGGGCATCCTGCCTGCCTAAAAATACAAATATGACTTTTATGAACTTAATTAGTGAATTTAATGAATTGACTTTAACAGAAATCTCTTGAATACTGAGGGTAGTTAAAAGCTTTTCTGTAGACTCTGTATAAATTATATAAGGAGAAAAAGTTATGTCCCAAGATACTAACCAGAGAAAAAGCCCCCCGCCCATCTTTTTTATTGTTGCTCTCGGCTTAATTGCGTTTGGCGGGTACAAGTTCCTTCCCGGTTTATTCGCATCCAAAAGTTTAGATATATCTACTTCTACTCCTACACCTACATCGGGTGCAAGTCCATCGGGTGCGAGTCCATCGGGTGCGATCGCTAGTCGCATCAGTTTAGGAAATCAGATATTGCTAACATCCCAAACAACAGCAGCAAAACAAGCAGGCGTTCAAGCTTTTGCCAAGGGAGATTACCAAGCCGCCGTCCAAAATTTTCAGAAATCGCTGCAACAAAATCGCAACGACCCGGAAACCATTATCTATTTGAATAATGCCCGATCCAGCAATGGTTCTTCCTTAAAAATTGCTGTCAGCGTCCCCATTGGTACTAACCCCAATATCGCCCAAGAAATCCTCCGAGGTGTCGCCCAAGCTCAGGATGAAGTCAATAATAGCGGTGGCATCAACCAGGTCAAAGTGCAAGTAGAAATTGTCAACGATGACAACAATCCTGAAGTCGTCAGAGAAGTTGCAAAGACATTGACAAAAGATCCGAGTATACTAGCAGTAATTGGACACAATGCTAGCAACGCCTCTGTCGAAGCTGCTCCGATCTATCAGCAAGAAAAACTGGTAATGGTGACACCGACGAGCTTTGCCAATAATCTATCAGGATTTGGCAGCTACATCTTTCGCACAATCCCCAATATTAGCGTCATGGCGGCTCCCTTAGCAGAATATGCCGTCAAAACAGGCAAAACTAATATAGCCATTTGTTATGACTCCCAAGCACCGGATAACATATCATTTAAAGATGAATTTGTGGCAGCTCTTACTGCTGCTGGCGGCAAATTAGTTCCCACTGTTTGCGACTTTTCATTACCCTCTTTTAATCCTGACAAGGCCCTGGCCGATGCTGTCAGCAAAGGTGCACAAGGATTGATGTTAGCACCCCACATCGATCGCATTGACCGTGCGATTTCTCTGGCTCGCATCAATCGAGGCAAATTGCCACTCTACGGCAGCACTACGCTCTACACCTTTCAAACTGTAAAAGACGGACAAAAAGACGTTGACGGGCTTGTTTTGCCCGTTCCCTGGCATCCTGAAACTAATCCCGGTAGCCGTTTCCCAGAAAATGCCCGCCAGCGTTGGGGAGGCATTGTGAATTGGCGAACCGCAACGAGTTTTGACGCGACTCAAGCTGTCATCGCTGGCTTGCGGCAAAGCACTACGCGGGAAGGATTGCAACAAGCACTCAGAAATGCGAGTTTTTCGACACGGGGATCGAGCGAGGATGTGAAGTTTTTGCCCACGGGCGATCGGGCTGGTAAGCCGATTTTAGTGCAAGTTAAACAAGGAGGAAGCACTGGCTATAACTTTGTCCCGCTGCGGTAAGTTTGTTAAGTGCGATCGGACTCACATCTTGCACATTCTCAATCAGCCTTTCTGGGGCGGGCAGGATGCCCACCCCACCAGAAAATTCCTTCTTTGTGGAACAGGCATCTTGCCTGTTTATTAGTATGATTAAAATCTAATTTTCTGTTGAATTAGCATAATTTTTAAGATAAAATGAAATGAGTAGATTAAAGGAGAGCGTTGTGTATGATCGCGCCAGTTGAAACCAAAACCTACACGGCCCAGGAATATCTAGAATTGGAAATCAATTCTCAGGATCGGCATGAATTTATCAATGGGGAGATTGTTCTGATGGCTGGCGGCACACCGGATCACAATGAAATTACCACTAATTTAGTTGTTGCGCTGAAACTGGCGTTAAAAGGGAAACCATATCGGACTTTTAGTTCGGATCAGCGGCTGTGGATTCCCCAGCTTAATAATTATACTTACCCGGATGTGATGGTGGTTGCGAAACCGATAGAGCTGCAATCTGGACGGACGGATACAATTACTAATCCTGTGTTCATTGCTGAGGTGCTATCTAAAGGTACTAAAGCTTATGACCGCGATGAAAAGTTTGCTGCCTATCGCAGTATTCCTAGTTTTCAGGAGTATTTATTAATCGATCAATATCGGCTACGGGTGGAGCAATATTCTAAAACTGATGCGAATAAGTGGATTTTTTCGGAATATAGCTGTATGGGCGATCGGCTGACTTTAACCTCTATTCCTGTGGAAATTTCGCTGGCCGATTTGTATGAAAATATTGAGTTTGGTGAATAGGGGGACGGCTTTTTGTCAAATATCCCAAATAGTGGTAATATTCCCGTATATCGATCGGCTCTGATGGAGAACAGCCATCAGACGCAAGGGGGAAAGTTCGGTGCGAATCCGGCGCTGTCCCGCAACTGTAATGAGATTATTGCATCTCTGAGTCAGGATGCCCGCCGATTTGTTTACCTGTTGTTTTTCATCTGCGAGGTATGGATGATGGTGAGTTTATTATTTTTTTAATTATTGGATTGAGGTTTTTTAACCGCAGATATCAGCAGATAAACACAGATGAACGCTGATGTAATTCGATCTGTGTTCGGAAGCGTATGTTATTTTAATGGAAAAGAAATGCGAATTGAGGATAGTGTTTGGCAGGGGAGTTTTGGCTACTGGCAAAACTTGTTTATTCACCAGAATATTTTGCCGATCGGACATACTGCTTGGAATGGCTTTTTGCATGGAGGACGAGGCTTGGTTGCTTGCAAAATCAATACTCCCATTAACGGGTCTGTGAATTGGAGCGTAGATACTATTAAGTACGATCTGCAATTTATTTCCCAATTGTACGCAACTTCTTATTTGCAACAACTAGAATTAGAGGAAAATACTGTTTCACATCTGCTCTCTATTATTGCTAGCTACGATCCAAAGGAAGCAATTATATTTTTGTCGATCGCCAACGGTCAGATTGATATCAATTTGTTGCAAAAGTTGGCAATTTCGACCGTTGAGTGCTATGAACAGGTATGCAAGCGCTGGGAAGAATTTCAACTCTGCCCGAAATCCTAAAACTTACTAAATTTTCTCAATGTCGCAGCCAAAATCAATCGAAATTTCTAAGGTAACTCGCTACCAAAATGCAGCGCTTAATTACTATTTGGGCCTGACAGATTCGCCCTACCTTCACTACGGTTATTGGGAAACCCTACCTGTGCCCGCTGAGGAACTAACGATCGCCCGATTGCGCATCGCTCAGCAAGCTTATACTGTCAAACTGTTGGATGCGATCCCCCAAGGCACTCATACGATACTGGATGTGGGCTGCGGGATTGGCGGAAATGCGGCTTATTTGCTCGATCGAGGTTTTGCAGTGGAAGGGCTCGCACCCGATCCGTTCCAACAACAGCGCTTTCTTAAGTGTACGGGCGATCGGGCAATCTTCCACCTCACCAGGTTTGAAGACTTCAAAGCAACCCATTTCTACGATCTTATTCTCTTTAGCGAAAGTAGCCAGTATATGTCGGCTGTTGATATTGCTAGCGGTGCCGCCAAAATCCTCAATCACGGTGGCTACGTGCTGCTTGCCGATATGATGCGCTCTGATCCTAACTATACAGAGGGAATGTTCTCTAATTGTCATGTTGTTACGGAACTTCATGCAGCATTAAAGCAGGCTGGATTCACTTTAGTAAAAACTGAGGATATTTCCGCCCATATTTTGCCGACAATCGATTTGTATGTCGATACTTTCCGCAGGTATGGACTCAATACGATGATCTATGTTGCAGATTTAATTGCGATCGCAGTTGGGCCGGTCCACAAATTCCTGCGCTGGATATTTCGTCGCTGGTTCAAGAAGCTGGTGGTTGAAGGATTGGAGGCGAGCCAACTTTTTGAGCAACATCTCTGTTATGAACTTCAACTTTGGCAGTTGTCAAAATCCGATGAAGGCTGACACAAATACAATGGTAATTGGTAATCGGTAATCGGTAATTGGAGGCAGATCCTCCGGGTATTTATATCAAATCCGGTAGCATCGGAATTATTCCTCTCTGTATTCTCTCCCTCTGCGTTCTCTGCGCCCTCTGCGGTTAAATCATTCCGATGCAACCGGAAACGATATTATTCCCAGGCAGAGCCCGGAAGGCTATAACAAATAACAAATATGTCTCAATGGATTCTCGAATTCGATCGCACTTCCTACTCCTATCCCTGCGGTTCCCGATCGGCAATTCATGATTTAAACCTCAAAGTCCCCGCCGGGAAACGCTGCGGGCTGATCGGTCAAAACGGCTGCGGCAAAACTACCTTTTTTCTGTTAGCAAATGGCTTGTATCAACCGCAACAGGGAATCATTCGCTGGGAAGGCGAACCGTTTTGCTACGATCGCAAATCTTTGATGCAACTGCGCCAACAAATCGGACTCGTCTTTCAAAATCCCGAACATCAATTAGTAGCTTCGACGGTAGAAGAAGATATTTCCTATGGATTGTACAATTTAGGCTTGACAGAATCCGAAATTGCTCCACAGGTACAGCAGGCGATCGACCAATTCGATCTAAGCGAACTCGCCCGCGAACCAATTCACAATCTCAGTTTGGGGCAGAAAAAGCGGGTGTCGATCGCCGATATCATGGTTCTCAAGCCGAAACTGCTGCTGTTAGATGAACCTACCGCCTATCTCGACCCGCGTCACACCCGACAACTGATCGGTTTACTGCAACAAATTCACAACGCCGGAACCACTATCCTTTTGGCAAGTCACGACCTCGATTTCATCTACCGCTGGGCAGATTGGGTGTTTGTAATGGATCGAGGAAAATTGATTTTAGAAGGCACACCGGAAACAGTTTTTGCTCAGCGGGATGTCTTGGAACAATTGCAGCTTGGGGTACCGCTGGCGATCGAGCTAATCGAGCAAATAAGGGCGATCGTTGAGAAAGATGGGAACTCAAATATAGAGACTTTTGAGCAGTGGCAAAAACAGATTTTACAAGCACGTCGGCTGCTTTAAAAGTTTAGCAGCCTAACGGTTGCGTTCAGCGGTTGCCAGAAACAAGGAACACTGGAAATGGAGAATCTGTTAAAAATGATTATTTGCTAAATCGTACATGGAGATGATCGTCATGCCCTGGCCAGGGTTTAACTCCCTTTAAGTTATTGTCGTTACAAAGAATCAATTTAACAGACTGTACAGAATTATTGAGAATGGTATTAATTAAATCTTGAGTTCGAGCAAGGGAATAATTAGGATCTCGGAAAGTAATACCGATTCGGGCTCCATCTGTTCTCAAAAGTCGAAAATCGACATCTAAGCCTGTTTGATGGCTCTGATGGGGAGGGACAGGACCACCACCATTTTTACTAATGTTCCCTATCCCAATCACCGGACCAGTTCGATGGTTTTGGAACCACATTTTGCCAATTTCTTCAATAGCTTTGATGGTTTCAGGTAATCCAAATTGTTTCTCACGGAATTGAGAATAACTATAGTAACCTGTTCCCGATATCGGAAGTTGAGTATTCACCGCAGGAAAAGGAGTTGCTTCTAGACTAAAGCTTTCAAGACTCTCATCATCCCAATGATAAAGACAGGGTGTATCTTCAAATTCAATAGGGGTTTCGTTATCTACTGTTTCTAAATCAATGGGACTAGAAAAGATGATAACTGGAGTTTCTGAAATAGATGATATTTTGAGCTTTCCTGACAGCAAATCATTGAGTCGTTGCTCAATAATTGTGACAGGGATGGCATAATTTTCCCTTTCAAATTCTCCGCCATAATGTAGTCCTACAGCTTTTCCTGTTTCAAAGTCAAGAACGATAGAGCCAGAATTTCCTCCTAGAGTTGAACAGTCATGAGTAAAATTTGGACCACGGTCCCGCGATCCTGTGGCTGACATCACTTTACCGGGTTGAAGTCGTTTGACATTATAAATATCCCCAAAAAGTTCAAACATTTTAGCAGGTTCAAGGGGATTACGATTGCCATCCCAAGCTGGATATCCAATCACGGCAATATCACTATTTCTTGTATCAACTTTGGTTGCTAAAGGAATAAATGAGCGAGATTTTGTATCTCCCACTCGTGTTACCTTTAAAAATGCAATATCTGAACCGGAATCTGGTTCAATGTATAAAACACGATCAATATTAAACTCTTCTTCATTGTCTTCTAGATATTCTTCTAAAAAGTCAATCTTGACCTTAATCAGTTTTTGGGTGCCATCATTTCTCCGAAAGACAAACTTGCCACCTTCTTGAAAGGCAAAGAGTTGAGCTATATGACGATTAGTGACAATAACATCATCAGTCACTAACCAACCCGTGCCAGCAAAATTAATTGCTCGCTCATGATTTTTTAATTCGATTCTTCCTACTGAAGCTATTGCTTGTCTTATAATACTTCGATGAGGTTCTAAACGAGTTTTCCAATATGCGAGCCGAGGGGTTTCAAAATCACCATTCTGGATTTTCAAGGCAGGACGTTCTGCGTAATTAATGATAGCTTCAATTTGTATTGCCCGTAGCCTTCCTAACCCTTCTTGTGCTTTGGCAAGACCTTCCTTTATTGATGTTTGAAGATAATTTTTAGCTGTTGCTGGATCAATATGTGTTTTCGGCAGTCTTTGACTATTTTCAAAGTAATCACTATCAAGAAGCTCTTCAGTTAATTCTTGGTTATTCAGCACACTTTCAATTGACATGGTTTATTTCCTGGTGGTTAAATGACAATAAATAATTACTAAGGGCAACCGACCGATTCCTCTTCAATGAGATGGGAGTTATCTAAAACTTTGACCAAAATTGTGGCCGTTGCTTCTGGTGTGCCTCCTGTAGCCACTAATAAAGTTTGTCCATCTTGTTCTGCTAGGGATGCTGTAAAACTTTGCCAGTTACCATCATCATTTTTTGTTGCTTGAGAAATCACAGAAATAACACGCTCCCAAGCAATGTCTAGTGGAACAAAGCCTTGTCCTTGCTCATCTAGAGAAAAGGATATGCTGTAGGTTACCAGGCTAAGGTGAGCTAAAATTTCTACTTTTTCTTGTGAAATAAACGGTGTAAGTGTAACCCCTTCTTCAAAGTCAACTGATTCTAAATTACCTCCCATAATGATTTCTAAGTCAGCTTTGGTGTAACCGGGATCCCAGTGATCATTTTCAGGGACATGAGAATGTCCATAATGACCACCTTTAGTATCCCAGTTCGTCGCATTGCGGTTATGTCCACCCGGATCAGTTGAACCTGTTTTCGGAAATCCATTCGGCCAGACTTTAGGAACTTTATGGGTTTCTTCAATCCAACGACACAATCTTGCTACATTTTTGAGGGTTTCCTTATTTTTTGGCTTACCCGCGAAACCAACTACCTCGATTTGGATCGCTGAGTCTCTGTTGGTTTGTACCCCTCCGTCTGCATTAAAGAGAGAACGTGCAGAAAATTCTGTATCAATATGTTGAAAAATGGTTGTAGAATCAACTGTAAAATGGGGATCAGATCTATTACTTTTATACGCTCCCATCGCACCCGATGCCGTTGAACCTTCGGTGGTGTGATGAACAATCTTAAAAGGACCTCCCAAATAAGAGCCGACTCCACCTGTGATGGGTTTCCAAGTAGCAAAAGGACAACGTGCCATAATAACCTCCAAGGATTACTTATTCTTGAAATGAATACAGGAAAGTGATTAAATTAATTCGATTCTTCTGGACTTAGCTTTGTATACGCAAGTGCTGAAGAATTCTAGCTACTCATAATCTGTTTAAGCATTAATTCTTCAATTGGATCTAGTTTTAAACTCATATCTGGGGATTCCTGTAAATCTGTTCCTGGAGTTTCTTCTAGAGGAACACTCTCAAGGGAGCTAATCTGACGCTGCCAATTTTCCGCATACCCAGCAATTAAAGCAGATACATCACCTGGATTCACTACATCTCTAGCACCAATAAAATCGGTTTTACCGCCATTGACATAAGTCCCCAGTTTCCTTGATGTAAAGCGTCCTTTACCCATACCGTCAACTAAAATAAATAAGGCAATGTTCGGATCCATTACTTTATCAGGATTGTCCAGTAGATTAATCCCTAGGATATCACCATATTTTTTATAGTTAAATTCCCAGGTTAGCTGCACATAACCCCGTCCATAATAGGGATAATATCTCAAGTTTATTCTTCTCCATTCTTCACTTAACCAATAAGCTTCTCGAACAGGTTTAAAAGTATTATTTGTCTCATGCTGAACAGTTGCCAAGATGTAGGCGATTTGAGAATTTAAGGTTAATCCTTGCCGTTTACATTCTCGAACAATTGCACTTTGTACGTCTTTTTTAGAAGAGGTGGTCGTCAGTCTTCCACCTTCTGGCTTGAGTGTATCGAGTCTTAGCAAAAATTCAGCCGTTGTCGGACCTAAAATATCCCCTCCTGAGAGTGAATAAACCTCTTTAAAATCCCTTAAAGCTTCCCGTGTAATCTTGCCATAAAGTCCATCAACATCGTAGTTATAGAATTTATTATTGGCGAGAATTTGTTGAATCTCCTTACACAGTTGTTGATCTTGGGTTAAGTAGGATGTTGCTACGTCCCCATAGTCAATCCCCCTATTGTTCTTGATGACATCTTGTAAAGTCGCCATTTATTATTCCTTTCACGATCGTAAACAGTTTGACTAAGTTCAAGGTACCGTCTCAACCAAGGGGTGAAGCCACCTAACGGTTGAGTTGAATTGGTTGTTGGTCTAATTAATTGTTCCGCAGTTGCAGTAGAATACTCTTCCCGATCGGCTTATCCCGCACATCGGCAGTTTAGCCCTGAACAGTTTGAATAGGTTGTGCTCTGCCTTAACTCAAAGAATAACCAACTCCGATCGCCCTGCCGGTGAGAAAAAGTGACAAGTTTTTGTAAAGTTACGTAAATTATCTTAAAGGCTGCTACCAGTCAATCGATTTTAGATGTTAAATTTTAGATAATGGAATTGACTTCACAGCCTGTACCTGGGGCTGGTAACCCTATTGATTTCGCTTAATTGTATAAATTTGTTTTCTTTCCTGAACAGCAACTCGCACTCATGAAATATCAGTAAATTTACTGAATAGGTCCAATTGGCAAGCTATGAAAGGACAAGAGGCGATCGCCCTAGTTGATAGTCTGTTACAATCCGCAAACAAAAAGCAAAAACTCAATGACATTCAATCCCTCGTCTTTCTGGAAACCTGGGAGGGACACTCTTATCAAGAGATAGCCGCGCCCTTAGGTTACGAACTCGACCATATCAAACACGTCGGTTCGCATTTGTGGCGAAATCTCTCTCAAATTCTTGGGGAAAAAGTCTCAAAGCAAAATCTTCAAGCAGTCTTGCGCCGCTACCAGCATGGCAGTGTGGCCATCTTGCCGGCTAGCGAAGCACATAGCAGCACTCAAGATTGGGGAGAAGCGATCGATGTTTCCCAATTTTACAATCGGCAACAGGAACTGGAAACTTTAGAAACTTGGATTAGCAGCAATTCTACCCGCCTGATCGGTATTTTTGGAATTGGCGGTATCGGCAAAACTTCTCTGTCTGTCAAACTCGCTCAACAAATTCAATCTCAGTTTGAATTCGTGATTTGGCGGAGTTTGCAGCAAGCACCAACCTTAGATGTTATCCTCAGCAATATTTTACCGATTTTAACTAATTCATCAGCCACCAACAATAACTCTATTGATGCTCTCATGGAACAGTTGCGACAAAAACGCTGTTTGTTAATTTTCGACAATCTGGAGTCGATTTTGCAAGCAGGAAATCGCAGCGGACAATATCAACAAGGGTATGAAGATTACCGACAGTTATTGGCGCGCATTGCTGACGAACCCCACCAAAGTTGTCTGATTTTAACCGGACGAGAACAACCGGGCGGGTTTGCTGTGCGATCGGGGGAAAATTTACCAGTGCGATCGCTCAACCTCTTCGGAGTTTCACCGCCAGTATGCCACCAAATCCTCGCCGCCAAAGGATTAAAGGCAACGCTATTGCAGTGTCAAGATATTGTCAACTACTTTGGCGGCAATCCCCTCGCCCTCAAACTTGCTGCAACGACTATTAAAACACTTTTTGGCGGTGATATTCACGCATTTTTAGTGCAAGGAAATACTGTTTTTAGCGATTTCTGGGATTTGCTCGATCGCCAGTTCGAGCGCTTGTCTACCCTGCAACAACAAATCATGTACTGGCTGGCCATTAACAGAGAAGGAGCGACTCCTGCGAAGTTAAAATCTGAAATTTTACCCAAAGTTTCTGGACGGCAACTGATGGAAGCATTGGAGTCGCTGGCTGAACGATCGCTCATTGAAGATCGGCGATCGCCCGACAATACCGCATCGACAAGTTTAACGCTACAGCCTGCGATCGTCGAGTATATCACAGAACGCTTGCTCCAAACTGTTGAGCAAGAAATTATGACAAACAAACTTAACTTATTGAAAACTCATGTATTAATTGAATCCCCAACCCAAAACTAGATCCGCGACGCACAAATTAAACTTGTTTTGTATCCTTTAATTGAACACCTTTTAACCTATTTTGAAACCGCCCCCGCCCAACTCAATCAGCACCTCGGCAATATTTCAGCTTGGTTGCGCGATCGAACAGCAAGCGAGAGAGATTATGCTGCGGTCAATCTGCTGAATTTATCCAGTCATCTCAAAACCGATATCAGAGGCTTTGATTGCTCTTAGGAATGAGAATTAAATAACTTCCACAAGTTTGTG
>NZ_JANMZH010000789.1:0-19528 GCF_031383065.1 Microcoleus sp. OTE_8_concoct_300
ACTAGCTGTATCGCCTTTTCAAATAGTTTACGCTCAAGAAGCTCGACCTTACAGCTTGTTTGTATTAATGATTTTGCTGTCTGGGGCTGCTTTGCTGCGGGGAATGCGGCTAAAAACTAACAGCAGTTGGGCAATTTATGCGGCAACAGTAGCGCTGGGATTTTATTCTCACCTATTATTTGCACTGGTGGCTCTAGGGCATGGAATCTATGTAGCTATCTCGGAAAATCTGCGGTTTAATAAGACTGTAATTGGCTATTTGCTAGCAGCGAGCGCAGGATTTATTGCCTTATCTCCTTGGACTGTATTTTTATTAATAAATTCGGGAAAAGTCAGTGAAAAAACAGCATGGCAGTTTGTCAAGATTCCCTTTTCAAAGTTAGTTGGAAATTGGGTGTTAAACATTACTAGGCAATTTTTGGATGTGGGATTGTACTCGGATTTACCGCGATTATATTTCCTATTGACTCTCCCAGTTATTTTAATGATTTTAATAAGTGTCGGATATTCTTTTTATTTGCTGCTGAGTCAGACAGAAAGACGTGTTTGGTTGTTTGTTATGACATTAACGTGCGTCACAGTAGCCATTTTCCTGCCAGCGGATTTAATATTAGGCGGAATGCGATCGCTCAACACCCGCTACATGATTCCCTGTTATTTAGGAATGCAGATAGCTGTTGCCTATTTTTTGGCGGTAAAAATGACATCTCCTCAAGTTATAATGCAGTTGCAAAAGCTGTGGAGGCTGGTTCTGGCTGCTTTGCTCTCTATTGGAATTATATCCTGCTGCATCTATTTGCCAGCAGACTCTTGGTGGAATAAAGACCGCTCTTATATTAACATCGCGATAGCCCGCACAATCAACTCAGCTTCTCGGCCATTACTCATCACAGACTTGTGGGTGTATAGTGTAGATAATATCGGCAATTTACTCGGTTTGAGTTACTTAATCAATTCCCAAGCTAATTTTTTAGTATGGCCGCCTAAAATTGTTGAAATTCCCCAAAACTTTAACGAGATTTTTTTGTACGGTATTTCCCCAGAAATAAAAACAGGAATAGAAAAAAATACTCGTTATGAAATCCAAACTATTTACGATCCCAAAAATCAAGATATAATTTTGAGTAAATTGCGAAAAAAGTGAAGTTTGGTTAAAAAAATGCGTTTTAAGGTTCCCCGAAATTGGGTGGGTTTTCTGATAATTGCCGTATTAGTCATCGGCATTTTCTTTCGCTTCGCAAATCTCGATCGCAAATTTTACTGGATCGACGAAACATATACTTCTTTGAGAGTTTCTGGCTACACAGAAGCCGAAATAATCAAACAAATTTCGTACCCGAAAATAAGCTCGCCCTCGGATTTACAAAAATATCAGCAGATAAATTCCGAAAAAACTTTAAGCGATACCCTAAATTCTTTAGCAACGGAAGACCCCCAACACCCGCCGCTGTATTACGTACTATCGCGACATTGGGCGCAATGGTTCGGCAGTTCCGTTGCAGCAATGAGAAGTTTGGCCGCCGTGATTAGCTTGCTAGTATTTCCCGCAATTTATTGGCTGGCTTGGGAGTTATTTGAATCTTCAGCAGTAGCGTGGATGGCGATCGCAATTGTCGCAATTTCTCCCTACCACATTTTGTTTGCCCAAGAAGCAAGACAGTACAGTTTGTGGACAGTAACTACTATTTTATCCAGTGCAGCCTTGCTGCGAGCAATGCGCCCTCACGAAAATCAAAATCCTCTCGCCCTCGTTCTTTCCTGGGCACTTTATGCAGGCACAGCAACACTGGGATTTTACACCCACTTGTTATTTGCATGCGTCGCCGCAGCCCACGCAATCTACGTCGCAGTCATTGCCAACTGGCGCGATATTAAAACATTCATTGCCTATTATGTAGCAGCTTTAATCGCCTTGATCTGCTTCATGCCTTCCCTCGTAAATACTGTAGAAAACTTCAATCAAATTAGAAGCACAACAGTATGGGCCGAACAGACAAATCTCTTAAGATTAGTCAGCAGGTGGGTGGGTTCCGTCACCATAGCATTTTTTGATATTGGCATTGATGGAAGTGCCAACCCCACACAGCTAGCCTTGCTAATTCCCGTTGGCATAATGATTTTAGCTTTAGTCGGCTATGCCCTTTATTTTCTGTGCCAACAAACACCAAAGCGAGTGTGGTTGATGGTATTGTTATTAATTGCAACAACCGCTTTGTTTTTAGCAGTACCTGATATAATGAAAGGTGGGAGGCTCTCGGCCAATCCCCGATATTTAGTTCCTTGTTATGTGGGAATTCAGCTAGCAGTGGCTTACCTGCTGTCTGCGAAAATTAGTAAGAATTTGGATAACTTCAAACAGCAAAAACTGTGGAAAATAGTTATAGTTGCACTGTTGTCTGCAGGTATTATATCCGGTGGAGTTAGTTCTCAAGCAGACACTTGGTGGAATAAAGGCAGCGGCTGGCTTAGCGCCGAATTACAAGTAGCTGGGACTGTCAATCAAGCCAGCAATCCCCTAATTATCAGCGATGCCAATATCGCATATATCATGCCTTTAAGTTATCACTTAGAACCAAAAGTCAAACTGCTAATAGAACCCCGCTGTTACACTTCTTGCTACAAAAATCGAAAATTGGCACTTAAAAAACCGCAACTCTCTAAAATTCCCGAGGGTTTCAGCGAGTTGTTTTTATACAGACCGTCCTCAACTTTGCGATCGGCAATTCAGCAACAAAACTATCAAATAGACCCGGCTGACGCTAATGTTGAGCTCAATCTCTGGAGAATTACCAAAAAATAATCTGAAAGGATTAAGGAAAAAAAAACTGGTTGCTGCCAAAAAATGTTTTGTTCACCGCGACATACTGCCCAGAAACGGGGTTTTTGGGCAGTATGTCGCGAGTAGAGTAGAATAGGACTGCTTTTCGCGGTAAGCTAGAAGTTAAGAATCAAAAAATAACATCAAAAATCTACAATGACAGTCACTGAAACCTCGAATATTCGCAAACTGCTGTGCGATCCAGACCTAGGGCTGATCCCTCACCTAGAAAAGTGCCTGAAAGACTTGCACTCGTCTGCGATGGCCAGCGGAGAGAAATTCAAGGTAGAACCTTACGATATAGAACTCAAAAGCTGCCACACCCAGAAGCATCCCAACGACCAAAAACCCATCGTCACTCAGTCAGTGTTAATAAAAATCCCCCTGACTGGGAAAGTTCAAGACAAGATGGAACTATATCTGATCGCAACTGAGTTGCAGAACCAAATCGACATCAAAATTATCGACTGGAGTGCCTTAGAACGCCGCCAATACGACATTCACGGCATCCCCTTAAAGCAGCCCATCACCAAAATAGACGGCGAGATGAATTACGAGTTAGTATTCGATCGACCCAACTATTGCTGCATCACTCTGTGCCGCCAATTTGACTTAAGTTACGCCGCCAATTTTTAATTTGGCTTGTAGGGGCGGGTTTCACCAACAATATTGAGGTTAATTAACAATCTATAAAACCCGCCCCTATCCCACGGTAAACCCCTTGTACATTTTTTGCATTTAATACAAATTAATGTTGATGTATAGCAATCCTTGCAGGAGTCATAAATTTTTTACCCCACCCCAACCCTCCCCTTGCTAAGGGGAGGGAGTAAGAAATTCACAAATGATTTAGGATCGCTATAGATTGTTAGTTGTGTGGGGGTGGGTTTATGTAGCTTGTTAGTAGCAATTCGATATTGTTGGTGAAACCCGCCCCTAGGAAATTTGGTAACAGTATGTCAAGCCCATTACCAATTCCCTATTAGCAATTAATTCAAACTGCTCGATTGGCAGTTTCCGCAAGAATCCTCTTAATATCAGCAGGAGTCAGATTCGGATTAGCTTGCAACATCAAAGCTATCACCCCAGCTACGTGTGGCACTGCCATTGAAGTACCCGCAAAATATCGATAGGGAATCCCCGGTTGAGAAAGCGGTACAGTTGAATAAACATCACCAGAACCCGCCCTGCCGCCGTCGCCGCCCGGAGCAACAAAATAATTAATTCCTTCCGCACCCGCGAGGTTAGAATAATCCGCAAACAAGCCATTTCGGCTAACAGCACCGACAGCAATTCCTACCTCATTGGCAAACCGAGCCGGATAATCTGGTTGTAGGCGAGCATCATTTCCCGCCGCCGAAATCACGATCGCCCCTTGAGCTTCAGCGGCTCGAATCGCATTCAATTCTTCCTCATTCAACTGGAGGCCGCCCAAACTTACATTAATCACCTTCGCTCTATTTGCCACGGCATAATTAATCGCATTAATTTCATCCCTAATTTTGCCGACTCCCGCCTCATCGAGTATTTTCAAAGGCATAATCTTCGCAGTTGGAGCTGTTCCAGTAATCCCAACCCCATCTTGTTTCGCAGCAACTAAACCCGAGATATGAGTGCCGTGACTGTTATCGTCCATCGGGTCATTATCGTTGTTGACAAAATCCCATCCCCGGAAATCGTCAACAAATCCATTGTTGTCATCATCAACCCTGTTGCTAGCTTTATTGCGACCGATCGCATCAACACCAGTTTCCCCCGCATTGCTCCAAATATTCCCCGTCAAATCCGGGTGATTGTAGTCAACTCCGCTGTCGATAACTGCGACCACAATTCCCTCTCCAGTCAAGCCCTGAGCCCAAACCTCCGGAGCTTTAATTAAATCTCTGCCCCACTCGTTGCCGCCCAAGTCGGGAACGTCAGGAAAAGTTGCAGTACCTTGAGCTTGAGCAACTGCCGCCGCTGCATTTACCAAACCGAACCCAAAACGAGAGTCAAAACCCTGCAAGTTGCTCGGATTGTTAGCAGAAACAGTTGCAGGAGTTGCAGACAGATTTAGGGTGAAATTTGTACTGCCTTGGTATTGATAAACTCGGACAAAGTAAGTTCCTGCTGCCAAAGCGTTGAGGTCGATCGACTCTGGCGATAAATTCGGTTCTTGAGAAGAAGCAATAATATCGGTAAAGTCAATAGAATTGTCGCCGTTAAGATCTTTAATTAAAGCCACGTCAACATCGGCCGTCAAACCGCTGACAGTTAATTTAAAGTCGCTAGTTGCAGGCAAAGTAAAGCGGTAAAAGCCTTCTGGCCGGGCGTTGCTAACCGAGTCTGCGATCGTTTGAGTGTCGCCCAAAACGCCTAAATCGCGAGCTTCGCTGAGTTGGTTGCCCAATAGGGTAGTTGCAGAGATGAATGTATAGGCGAGGTCTTGTGGAGAGGCGTTGGCTACCAAGCCTAAAATAGCATTGGATTGCCGAATTTTAATTAATGTATTGGAAATACCGGGGGCGATCGAGATTTCTTCTAGAATCAAGTCAGCTTCGGTAAGGTTGTCAGTCAGTCCGATCGAATCCACAAAACTGTTAAAGTCAGTAATCATGTCTGCTGCAGCCGGATCGGAGACGGAGGAGTCGCTGCGGAGGACAAAGGTATCTGGACCCAAACCCCCTGTCAGCGTATCTTTGCCTGCATCGCCCACTAAAACGTCGCTACCGCCGCCGCCGTTGAGGGCGTCCTCTCCCCTACCTCCCTGCAAAGTATCGCTGCCGGCTTGCCCAAACAGGATGTCGCTGCCGGCACCACCGTTGAGCAAATCGTTGCCCGCACCACCGAACAGCGTATCCGAATTGCTGCCACCGAGAATGCGATCGTTACCATTATCACCGCTAATTATCTCGGCATCCGACGAACCGACAATAAAATCGTTGCCACCGAGGGCAAAAAGTCCGTTAGGATAAGGAGTCAAAAAGCCCGGAGTCAAGGCAAAACTGTTGGGGCTATCATCTAAAAGATAGGAAAGACCGTCAGGGCTCGGGCCGGCCATAGAAATGTACTCCTAGCGAGGTATATCGATCTAAATTTTAGATTTTAAATTTAAGTTTGTGGTTAAGCTGAGGCGCATCTCAATTTTACAGTCAACTTTGATGAAATTATTGTCGGGTGGGCGTCTCGCCCCCCGAAAAATACAACGCAAGATGCCCAATAGCTTAAGACAGCAATAAATAGTCTGTAAGGTTCGCCATGTGTACAGTCTGTAGAGGTCTGCATAGGTTAGGTTAAAGTGAGATATTGCACCATTCTCAATTACTTGTTTAGGAACAGCCATCTTGCCTGTTCCACAAGAAAACTTATTCTTTGTGGAACGGGCCGAAGAACCCGTTCTTGACAATGGTGCAACATCTCAGGTTAAACAGATTTATTCCGTCATATCATGCCATGTAAATCAAGCAGCATTCTGCCTTGGCCAATCTAAAATATATAATCTAAAACAGTATAACTTAATCCCATATTCAAAATTGGGAGCAGAAAAGGGGAAAACAGCACTTGCATCGAATTCATAATTTTTTCAACCTCGCGAAATCGCGTCTCCAGCCTTATTTGCGCTATTTGATTTTGGGCGGGACGTTTTTATTTATTGCCAAAGCTTTTTTAACTCACTGGCGAGAAGTCGCCAATATCCAACTTCGAGCCGAAAGTTTTCCGTTGCTGGCGATCGCCCTTGGCGTCACTTTACTTTCTCTAATTTTTGTCGGCTGGGTGTGGATGTTGATTTTGCGGGAATTCCGCCAACCTGTAAATGCCGCGTGGGCGATTCAAGTTTTTCTCAAAACTAATATTGCCAAGTATTTGCCGGGGAATATTTGGCATTTTTGGGGTCGAATATTGGAAGCCAAAAAGGCTGGCATTTTCCCCAAAGCTGCTACTCTCAGCGTATTGCTGGAACCGCTGCTGATGGCTTCGGCCGGCGTGCTGATTGGGTTGATTTGTTTTGACAAAGTCAATTGGTTTTTGCGGATTGTCGGTTGTGCTGCTATTTTAACGGCGATTCATCCCCGAATTTTAAATCCGATCGTTCTATTTGTAGAGCGGTTGAAGTTATCAAAGAACAATGGGGAAAATTCCCAGGCTGGGGAGGCTGCGGGCGATCGACTAAATTTCCCTACAGAGTCTAGCTCCAATCTAGCTAAAAAAACCTTGCCTGTCAAGTCCCCCCGCCAAATTAATTTGCCAATTAAACGCTATCCTTTAGTGCCGTTAATCGGACAAATGTGTTTTATCGGATTGCGGGGCTGCGGTTTTTTGCTAACTGTAACTGCTTTAACTCCGGTGAACTTTAGCAATATTCCCAACTTGTTCGGTGCTTTTTGTTTTGCCTTTGTTGTCGGTTTAGTTGTGCCTGGTGCACCGGGGGGAATGGGAGTATTTGAAGCAACGGCGATCGCCCTGCTGTCCAATCGCTTTTCTACGGGTATTATTCTGAGTGCGGTGGCTTTGTATCGGATAATTAGCCTTTTGGCGGATGTTTCCGGTGCATTTTTAGCTAAGCTAGATGGGAAGCGCGATCGACACAGTCCGTGAGGGGTAAAATATATGAGGCTAGGGGACTTGCCCCGATTAGCAGGAGTCAAAAATATGTATTTGTATTAAGATTTTTTGCTTACGTAAGTATGCTGGCTATAGTTGAGTTTCAAAAAAATTTTGTCAAATAATCTGTTTCGGTGGCTAAGAAACAAAGCCACAAACAATATAGTCTTAATCCATAAATTTAAGACCTGCAAACAAACCGATTAAGACCTGCAAACAAACCGACTTGCTCCCATAAAAATCACAATTTTATGGATTTATACCGTCAAAGAAAGTGTGTTTTTTTTTGCTAGTCCTGGATTTATGAATAATTGTTAATTTGAAGCTATAGAGTAGACAACCATGATATCAGTTTTATCAGCAGGTGCGATCGAAGTTCCGAATCAAATCAAGGCGGGCAAGGAGAGTTTTGGGGAAAAGAGCGATCGTACCCATAACCCCAGTACAATAGTATTTATCGATGCGGCAGTAGCAGACTATCAAACACTCCTAGATAAAGTGAAATGGGGAGTAGAAGCAATAATTATCGACTCCCACAGAGATGGAGTCGAACAAATTAGCGAAGTGTTAGCGACTCGCACTAATATTGACAGCATTCATCTAGTTTCCCACGGCGAACCGGGAAGCTTGCAACTCGGTAAAACCAGACTGTCTGTCGATAACCTAGAAGCTTATAGCCAGCAATTGCAGCAATGGCGGCGCGCTTTAACTCTTGATGCAGACATCCTGATTTACGGTTGCAACGTAGCAGCAGCATCCCGCGCTTGTCAGAAAGTCCGCCAGGGAATAAATTCCCTGTCTCAAAGCGAAAGTCGGTGGAAACTCAGATGTTCCACCATTGTCAATAAGCCTTTTATGAACGGGCAAGATGCCCGTTCCACAAGAAAATCTACTCTTTGTGGAACAGGCATCTTGCCTGTTCTTGAGAATGGTGCAAGATGTAAGTTAAAACTGAGATGTTGCACCATTGTCAATAAGCCTTTTATGAACGGGCAAGATGCCCGTTCCACAAGAAAATTCACTCTTTGTGGAACAGGCATCTTGCCTGTTCTTGAGAATGGTGCAAGATGTAAGTTGAAACTGAGATGTTGCACCATTGTCAATAAGCCTTTTATGAACGGGCAAGATGCCCGTTCCACAAGAAAACCTACTCTTTGTGGAACAGGCATCTTGCCTGTTCTTGAGAATGGTGCAAAATGTGAGTTGAAACCGACTAAAAACAATTTCATTAAACAGTCCTATTTAGAGGACTTTTGCAATGAGACGGGGGTTGAAACGAACGGCGGACTCGATGAACCAGCCGTAGATGGTGTCTATTTCCTCCACCGCATTGCATCCCTCACCGGTGCAAATATCGCCGCATCTAAGTATCTCACGGGGAGTGCAAAATTAGGGGGCAACTGGGAACTAGAAGAAAAAATCGGCAACATTAAATCGCCCCTAGCCTTCGAGTCAAACGCGATGCAAAATTATGCGTCTGTTTTGGCTACCTATATCGTTACCAATACTTCCGATAGCGGTCAAAATTCTCTGAGAGATGCCATCAACCAAGCTAATTCCAATCTCGGATTAGACACAATTAACTTTAACATTCCCGGCCCAGGGCCTCATAGCATTACCCTTGGTCAAGCCTTACCTGTCATCACCAGCCCAGTTATTATCAATGGCCAATCTCAACCTGGATATACTAACAAACCGATAATTGAACTCAATGGCAGTTCAGTACAACAACCAGCCTCAGGTGCGGCTAATATTAATGGTTTAGATTTAGGCAAGAACTCTTTTGGTGGCGCAGAAGATTCCAGTAGCAGTACCATTCAAGGATTGGCTATTAACAGATTTGGAAAGGGCGGAAATTCCCCTGGTCGCGGCATTTTGGTACAGACTAACAACAATACCATCCAAGACAACTACATTGGCATTGATCTTAGCGGTACGACTGCTGTAGGCAACACTCTATCTGGGATAACAATCCTAAGTTCCACTCAAAACAATTCTCCTAATTTCACCGTTATAACAGATAATATCATCTCTGGCAACGGCGTTGCAGGCATATTTGTGGCGAGGGCAGCAGCAACAGACATTAAAATTACTGCCAACTTCATCGGGACTGATTTCACGGGTACAATGCCTTTAGGGAACGAGGGCGATGGCATTTTGATCCTTGATCGAGATGCAAATAATAATGTCATTGGTGGAACTGCAGCCGGAGACAGGAATCTCATTGCTAACAATAAGGGGAGTGGCATTGAAATTATTGCAGGTTCCGGCCACACTATTCAAGGCAATAGAATTTTTAACAACAAACGATTAGGAATTGACTTAATCGGTAATACTGGTGTCACTCCCAACGATGTAGGCGACGCCGATACAGGCAGCAACAACCTGCAAAATTACCCGGTTCTGACCTCAGTTAGCGGCAACACAGTCAGCGGGATTCTCAACAGCACTCCTAACGCCAACTTCCGCGTCGAATTCTTTGCAAGTACGAGTTATGGCCCCGCAGGGGCAGGTCAAGGTGAAACTTTTATAGGTTCCAAAGACGTTATAACAGATAGTGCTGGCAATGCTAATTTCAACTTCGCCTACACTCCAGTAGCAGGCAAACCGATTCTCGCCGCTACTGCTACTAACAAAACTACAGGGGATACCTCGGAATTTTCCCGTCGCAATCAATCTCCTATTAATTCAATACCGGGAAGAACCACCACCACTACAACTAACCCTAATAACATTACCCTCAACAGCGGAAACTCCGTATATAACGTTTTGGCGACCCCGTATCCGTCTCCTATTAACGTTTCAAATGTAACAGGAAAAGTAGACAGCGTTACCATCACTCTCAACAATGTTAAGACTTATAATTCTGCCAATAGTCAAGGGCAGAACATCAACCTCTTGCTAGTTGGACCCGAGGGACAAAATGTGGTGTTAATGTCTCAAGTTCCATCTGCACCACTCAACAACGTCACGCTGAAGTTGGATGATAATGCAGCTTCTTTTCTTTCTACTTTTCCTGTTGTTACAGTACCAACTATCGCTTCAGGAACTTACAAGCCGACAAACTATTCACTCAACGGTTTTCGTGATGTTTATCCCTTTTTGTATAACAACAATACGCCAACACCGACAGGGGCACCACAAGGGCCTTACGGTTCGACTCTTTCTGTTTTTAATAAAACTAACCCCAACGGCACTTGGAACTTGTATGCAGTTGATGCCAACCCAGAGAATAGTAACGCTTCCAATGCTACTAATCCAGGAACTATTGTCAGTTGGAGTGTAGACATTGCGACGGATATTGGCAAAGAAACGACGACTCAAAATACTCCTCGCATCTTCTCTGCTAGCAACGGCAATAAAATCTCTGTATCGGATTCAGATAGCGAGTCGGTGGAAGTCAATCTCAGCGTTACTAGCGGCACTCTTACACTCAATTCGCTGACAGGTTTAACGGGCTCGGGGAATGGCAGCAACAGCCTGATTTATAGGGGAAAACAGGCTGATATTAATGCTGCTTTAGAGGGTTTAATTTATAGGCCGAATCTGAACTTTATCGGAACGGATAGGCTGACTTTGACGACAAACGATCGCGGATCTCTAGAATTAGGCGGTCCTCAAACCGATAGCGATCGTGTGGATATTACCGTCAACCCAACTCCACCAACGCCAACTCCAACTCCACCGACGCCGACTCCACCAACTCCACCAACTCCACCGACTCCACCAACTCCACCGACTCCACCAACTCCACCGACTCCACCGACGCCGACTCCGACGCCAACACCATCGCCAACTCCGACGCCGACTCCACCGACGCCGACTCCGACGCCAACACCATCGCCAACTCCGACGCCGACTCCACCAACGCCAACGCCAACACCATCGCCAACTCCGACGCCAACGCCAACACCATCGGAAACGCCGACTCCTGCGGAAACTCCGACGCCAACTCCGACGCCGACGCCTGCTTCAACTCCGACACCGACGCCAACACCATCGCCAACTCCGACTCCTGCGGAAACTTCGACACCGACGCCAACACCATCGGAAACACCGACTCCTGCTTCAACTCCGACACCGACGCCAACACCATCGGAAACACCGACGCCCACCCCAACTCCGACGCCTGCTTCAACTCCGACGCCAACATCATCGGAAACTCCGACGCCCACCCCAACTCCGACGCCTGCTTCAACTCCGACGCCGACGCCTGCTTCAACTCCGACGCCGACGCCTGCTTCAACTCCGACACCAATATCGACTCCTACGCCGACTCCGACTCCAACTCCGACGCCTGCTTCAACTCCAACACCAACACCTGCGCCAAGTTCGACGCCAACTCCGGCTTCGACGCCAACACCATCAGTACCTGTTGTTACACCAGGAAGTGATACTGATTGCATTTGCCATACTATTGAGTATCCAACTCTCGATCGCCAAAACCAAGTTGACAATATTATCAACGGCAATGGTAGCGGTGCAATCGAGTTTGGCACACCGGAAAATGATGCTTTTTACGGCAGTCAAAATCCGAATATTTTCGATGCGGATTTAGGTGATGATAACCTCTACGGCGGTGAAGTAAACGACATTTTTTACGGCAACCGAGGCAATGATTTTATTGACGGCAACAATGGAGATGATATCCTTTGTGGCGGCAAGAATAATGACATCATCCTTGGCGGTAAAGGCGAAGATATCATCTTCGGAAATCGCGGCAATGATTCCATAAATGGTAAAGAAGACAACGACTTAATTTTGGGGTGTGAAGATGCTGATTTTATCGACGGTGGCAAAGGCAGCGATATCGCATTTGGAGGCAAGGAAAATGATATAATCTTCGGCAGCGAAGGCGAGGATTCTCTCCACGGCGATTATGGTAATGATAGCCTCTGCGGAGGTACTGGCAATGATTGTCTGAGTGGAGGTGCTGGCAATGATTGGCTAGGTGGCTGCGAGGGAAATGATACTTTGATTGGTGGCAAAGGTGATGATACTCTGATGGGCCGTTTGGGGGAAGATAGTTTAATTGGAGGTGCTGGGATTGATCGCTTTTTACTGTCTGCCAATTCTGGTATCGATATTATTGCCGATTTTGAAGCTGGAAAAGATTTGCTGATGCTAGCTAATGGCTTGACATTCGAGCAATTAACTCTTACGGAAAATAGGGGTGCAACATTGATTCAGTTTGGGGAAACAGGAGAAATTATAGCTGCTTTAAACGGAGTTTCTGCTAGCATAATAAGCGCCAGTGATTTCAGTTTCATTTAAACAGGCTGACCACTGATGCACGTCGGCAACAAACGGTGTCCTGTTCGTATACTTTTTGTGCCGGTCGAGCATTTCCAACCTGACGCACCCTAGCCGAACTTTCTCTCTCTCCTCTAACTCTGTGTCCTCTGCGGTTAAAAACTCTAATTCTTATATGAATTAAAGCATTTTTTCCAGAAATTGCTTGGCGCGATCGCACTTCGGGTTGCTAAAAAACTCCTGCGGCGGCACATCTTGGGCCACCTTTGGGCCATCGAGAAACAAGATCCGGTGGGCGACTTCCCGCGCAAAACCCATTTCGTGAGTTACAATTGCCATTGTAATTCCGGTTTTCGTCAAAGCTTTCATCACATCTAACACTTCTTTAACCATTTCGGGATCGAGTGCAGAAGTCGGTTCATCCATCAACAAAATATCCGGTTCCATAGCCAAACAGCGGGCGATCGCCACCCGCTGTTTTTGTCCCCCCGAAAGCTTAGAAGGATAAACCTGGGCCTTATCTGACAAACCCACTTTTTCCAGCAATTCTAACCCCTTGTGACGCGCCTCATCCGATTCCACCTGCTTCACCTTTACAGGCGCATACATCACATTTTGCAGCACAGTCATGTGCGGAAACAAGTGGAAATGCTGAAAAACCATCCCCACTTTCTGGCGGATTTTCATAATATCTGTCTTCGGCAAAGTAATATCCACCTGTTGTCTGTTTAGTTGTGCCTGGTGCAGCGGGGGGGAATGGGAGTATTTGAAGCAACGGCGATCGCCCTGCTGTCCGATCGCTTTTCTACGGGTATTATTCTGAGTGCGGTGGCTTTGTATCGGATAATTAGCATTCTGGCTGATGTTTCCGGTGCATTTTTAGCTAAAGTCGATCGCCAGCGCGATCGGCGCAGTTAAAAAAAGGTTAATTTAAAACCGCATATTGTCGTGATTCTAGGGTGCGCCGTTGAGAATTTCAGATTAGAGCAGATTGCAGGTAATAGGAATACTGCCATCAAGCTGCCAACCGAATTGATAATTTTATAAGGCCAAAGCAGGTTAGTGTAGCTAGCGTCTTATTTTTAGAACAAGCAATTGGGCCGCAGGAATAGCTGCCGAGCCCAATTGCATAGATGCCTTGAGCCAGCCCGTGCGATCGCTCTAGGCATTGAAGAAAACGCTAGCATTCAGGGAATTTTGAGCTACCCCAGAGACTATAGCCAAATAATTATCACCCACTTTGATAGCCGTAGAAGCCACAGGTGTTGCGCCGTCAAGCTGCAAATTCACACGCTCAAAAGTCAGAGCAGAAAATGTTAGTCCTTCCATCAAACCAATTGAATCTCCAGGGCGGAAGTCCGTAATCACATCTGTTTGATTAATCGGAGTTGAATCTTTATCTACGGCGAAGAAGAAAGCATCATTGCCATCACCGCCTGTGAGAATGTCTTGACCGTGATCGCCTATGAGTATATCGTTGCCCGCACCGCCATTGAGAGTATCATTTCCCTTGCCGCCCCGTATAACATCATTGCCATCTCCTCCTATTAGAGTGTCATTGTCGTTATTACCGCTGAGGAAGTCGTTGCCAGCACCGCCATCCAAGCTATCTGAGCCTTTCCCGCCCAACAAAATGTCGTTGCCGCCGAGTCCGTTAAGTGTATCAGCACCTTGATTGCCACTGATGGTGTCATCGTTATTGGTACCTGTTAAAGAGTCATTGCCAGATAGCCCCAAGATTCCCTTACCTATAGCATCTGGCGGTATGGCAGTGTCAGCATTGTCTGTGAATATGTAAAATCCAGATCCACTAAGATTTTGCGGCAGTCCCGTCGGTTCGCCGCCGTCTGTGGCATTGGGTTTGGGTGAAAAGATGGATACTAACGGTGCAGGTGGCGTAGGTGGAGGTGGAGTTGGAGTTGTTGTTGGTATCGGAGTTGGAGTTGTTGTTGTTGGTGTCGGAGTTGGAGTTGTTGGTGGTGTCGGAGTTGGAGTTGTTGGTGGTGTCGGAGTTGGAGTTGTTGTTGTTGGTGTCGGAGTTGGAGTTGTTGGTGTCGGAGTTGGAGTTGGAGTTGTTGTTGGTGTCGGAGTTGGAGTTGGAGTTGTTGTTGGTGTCGGAGTTGGAGTTGGAGTTGTTGTTGGGGTTGGAGTCGGCGTTGGTGTCGGAGTTGCCGTTGGTGATCCTACACTGATGTCAACCTTGCTGCTATTGTTGGTGGCATCAGGGTCATTGTTGTCCGAAGTAACTGCGACGTTGTTAGAGATAGTTTTTCCGGTACTACCAGAATTTACTGTGGCTTTGAGGCTAAGGGTCGCAGTGGCATTAACAGGTAAGTTGGTTAAGTTCCAGATACCAGTAGTAGGGTCGTAAGTGCCTTGGCTGGCGGTATTTCCTGTGAGGGTGAGGTCTTTTGGCAACAAGCTCGTTAGCTTGACGTTACTAGCATTGCCACCCAAAGAAACACTATTGAAAGTGTGAAGGGGAGAGTTTTTAGCGGTGACGGTATAGGTGACGGTATCTCCTTCTTTCGGTGTGGCATTGTCTACAGCCACATTCACCCCTAACTCAGCGTTCAATTTCCAACCCAAATCTTGAAGTACCCCAAGGGTAATTGGACCGGGAGTATGGACGGCTTCTCCTTTATCTTGTCCACTTACCATCAAGTTATTGGGGTTCCCGAATGGATAAATAGAATCTTCTAAGTGACCAAAATCAAAATTGGTAGGGGATCCGGTAAGTCGGGGGCGGTTGCCGCCATTGGCTGCGATCGCATTTGCACCCCCAAAGAAACCATTGCCGCTAGTTAATTGAGCGCCTAACGCAATAGAAGGGGATGGATAAGTAGGGTAAAGGCGTTCGCCAGCACTATTCTCCCTGAAAGTATCGATGATGGTGGGAGTACCGTTTACGTACCTTCCTTGGTTGGAAGTATCCAAAAAAGAACTGTCACTAAACCCCAGTGCGTGACCGAGTTCGTGCAAGGCAACTGTGGAAAAATCGAACTGTGTAGATACTGGTTTACCATCAGTACCAAAATACCAGTCGGTTAAGCTATTCATCTGCACTTCAACGTCTGGATTTGCCGCACCATTAACGTCCTTGCTAGCTAACTGATTTGCCAGCGGGAACGGATATCTGATATTTTGTAACGGGGCACCAGTAAAGTTTTGATCACCCGTCGAAGAGGTGATACCAAGAGTTCCTGAACCTGAACCCAAGGATGATGACCAAGTAGCCTTAACTTCTACGTCTGCTTTTGATGTGTCAAGTAGCCGATTCCAGATATTAACTGCGTAATCAAACGCATTTTTCGCTTCTGGAGGAAATAGTGTATCGTAAGTGACTTTAATCGCCAAAATCCCTTGGTAAGCCTCTTGCACCTGTGCCCCAAACGCCAAAGAGGCATCCATCGCCCCAGTTGTATACCGCAATTCCCAGTCGCCACCTTTCTCAGCACTACCCGTCAGACTTGTAGAAGCTGCCACATTAGCCCCTGTTAGCTGACTCAAACGCTCCGCGAAAGCAGCACCCAAATCTCCCTTTGCTACGTTGCAGCCATACAGAAGAATCTCAGCATTACTTGCCAGCCCCTTTGCCCATTCCTTTACCCACATCACAAAGTCGCAATTTCGGGGGGGGGGGGGGAAGAGACACTACACCTCGGTTTTCTTCATTTATGATAATGGTTGGGGTGAGAGTGCGATCGCTCAATGTATCCAAAGTCAACATCGTATTGCCCAGTTGCAGAGAACCGACAGCGCCGTGGGATACAATGTGAACTGCACAGAAGTTACGGCCCCGCAGTTTTTGAGCAATTTGTTCTACCCCGTTGTGATTAGAATCCAGCAGGATTACTTCTGTTCCAGGGGTAACGCCGTCAACTAGAGTCTTCCAGTCAGGGACAGCAGTATCGATAAATGCGATCGCTTTCGGAGTTTTGAAAATTTTGTGGGGCATGATCTACCTTTAGCTAGGTGGAAACTGGGCAATTATGCGCTTGGGACGATCGCAATTTAAATATTGTATGGCAGTGCTTACTCCTTTTTCATTTGCTTGAATTAAACTTAATATTTTTGGGACTAAACTCAGTAAATTTTCGGATAAAAAGCTTGCTTGAAGAGACTTCCTTTTTAAATCTAAGTATTATTTATGTGAACATACTGAAATCGAAAATAAAGTATCAATGAAGTAGGGTGCGTCAGCTCGCATTATTTGCGTCACAAACTAACTATCTCAAAGCTGACGCACCACGCAATAAATGGTGTCCCGGAATTCGACTTTCCGTGGCGGTCGAGCCTTTCAAACTGACGCACCCTACCACAACAAGTAACAATGAAGTAGGGTGCGTCAGCTCGCATTATTTGCGTCACAAACTAACTATCTCAAAGCTGACGCACCACGCAATAAATGGTGTCCCGGAATTCGACTTTCCGTGCCGAAAATAGGTTAATTTGGATTAAAGCATTTTTTCCAGAAATTGCTTGGCGCGATCGCACTTCGGGTTACTAAAAAACTCCTGCGGCGGCACATCTTCGGCCACCTTTCCGCCATCGAGAAACAAGATCCGGTGGGCGACTTCCCGGGCAAAACCCATTTCGTGAGTTACTATTGCCATTGTAATTCCCGTTTTCGTCAAAGCTTTCATCACTTCTAACACTTCTTTAACCATTTCTGGATCGAGTGCAGAAGTCGGTTCGTCCATCAACAAAATCTCCGGTTCCATAGCCAAACAACGGGCGATCGCCACCCGCTGTTTTTGTCCCCCCGAAAGCTTAGAAGGATAAACGTCCGCCTTATCAGACAAACCGACTTTTTCCAGCAATTCTAACCCCTTCAGGCGCGCCTCATCCGATTCAATATGCTTCACCTTTAGAGGCGCATAGGTCACATTTTGCAGCACAGTCATGTGGGGAAACAAGTGGAAATGCTGAAAAACCATCCCTACTTTCTGGCGGATTTTCATAATATCTGCCTTCGGCAAAGTAATATCCACCCCGTCAATGTATATCTTTCCGGAAGTCGGAATTTCCAGTAAATTCAAACACCGTAAAAAAGTAGACTTGCCGCACCCCGAAGGGCCGATAATGGCAATCACTTCTCCTTTATGAATCTCAGTAGTTATCTCGCGCAAAACCTTAAGATTGCCAAAAGATTTATACAGGCGATCGACCTTAACTGCTACTTTGGAGTCTGCGTTCGAGTACATTGGCCCCCCAAGTTAAACTAAGCACCATCAAATAATAAATTGCGCCGACAAATATCAAAGGTTCAAAGTAAATATACTTTTCTGCTCCCACAATTGTAGCGCGGCGCAGCAAGTCTTCTACGCCAATTACTGAAACTAAAGCTGAATCCTTCAGCAAAGCAATACTTTCATTCACCAATGCAGGCAAGATATTTTTCAATGCTTGCGGCAAGATAATATCGCCCATCATCAGTTTGTAGGGAACGCCAAGGGATTCTGCGGCTTCTTTTTGACCTTTATCTACGGCTTGAATTCCCGCGCGGATAGTTTCGGAAATATAAGCCCCAGAATTCAGGAAAAAAGTAATTACGCCAGCTTGCAGGGCAGATATATTATAGCCCGTAAGCTGCGGCGTTGCAAAATAAACTAAAGTCAACTGCAAAATTAGCGGTGTGCCGCGAAAAATTGAGGTGTAAGCTGTAGCAAACCAGAACAGCGGTTTAATGCTAGAAATCTTAAACAGAGACAGGACGATTCCCCAGATAAATCCGAGAAATGCCGACAGCAAGGTAAAAGTTAGCGTTACCCAAATCCCTGACCAAATATAAGGCAAACTCGGCACGATTTTGCCAAAATCTAACCCGAACTTGGGCGCTACCGGGGGCTGATTTGCTTGAGCAGGTTCTTGGGGAATCGGTCGAGAAAACCACTTAGTAGCTAGTTCCTTAATTTGACCGCTGGCTTTCATTTGTTGGAGGACTCGGTTGAATTCTGGAACTAATCTCGAACCTTTGCCAAAGGCGATCGCCGAACCGCTTTCTTCAGTATTTGGAATTGTGTTAAATTCCAAGTCCGGGTTCGCTGCTGCATAACCCGTAGCAACAGTATCCTCGATCACTCCTGCGGCGATGCGGTTCGATTTAATTTCTTGAATGATGTCAGGAATTCTATTGAGAGCAGCCAGTTGCACACCGGGCATTTTTTTCACAGCTTCCTGCTGAATGCTTCCGAGTTGAACGCCTACTTTTTTCCCGGCTAAATCTTCAGCTTTGGTCAAATTGCTGCCTTTATTGGCGACAATTGTATTTTGAGCTTCGTAGTAAAGGTCAGAAAAATCAACATTTTTTTTCCTTTCTGCTGTGGGAGTCATTCCAGCCATCACAAAATCGGCTCTTCCCGCCTGCAAAGCGGGAATTAAGCCGTTAAAATCCATGCCAATTACTTTTAGCTCGTAGCCCAATTCTTTAGTAATATATTTGGCAATGTCGATGTCAAAACCGATGATTTCGTTGCCGCTAACAGCCGTATCTTTAAATTCATAGGGCGGGTAGTCTGGGGAAGTCGCCAGTGTTAATGTCTTGTTGGCTTGGGCGTAGCTGGCGATCGCAATTAAACAAAAGGCGATCGCGATCGCCGCCGCCAACATTGATTTTAATTTTAAACGTTTCATATCGAGCATTTTCCTAAAAAATCCCCTCGCCAACAAATTATGCGAGAATTCACAATTCTGTCACCACTCTAAAGATAGATAACAGTGGTAGGGTGCGTCAGGTTTGAGATTCTTAGGATCGCGAATTAAATAACTTACAATTTTAATTGCTATTGTGGGATGGGCGTCCCGCCCCGGCCAAAAAGTAGGGCGGGGCGCCCCACCCACAAAAAAATTGGAGTTTTTTTATTATAAATAAAT
>NZ_JANMZH010000812.1:0-1046 GCF_031383065.1 Microcoleus sp. OTE_8_concoct_300
CTGGATGCTCATGGTCTTTTAATGCTTGTTGCAGAGTTTCCTTTGTTTCAGAACTGAGGAAGTTTTTAGTAGGCATTGACTTTCTCGGAAAATTATCATATTATACCATACAATATGCGTTTTAGATGCTGAACAGCTTAAGAACAGAATTGCTACGTTCAGAAGTAATATGGGTAAGGTGCGCCACAGCTCGCCCTAAATTACTCAATATTGGAGACTCAATGATATCCTACTGGAAAAATCTTCACTTGAATTCGGAAACTATCGGCTTAGTCTACGGTTTTTTGGGCGTAGTTGGATTTAGCTTGACATTACCGGCAACCAGAGCCGCTGTGATAGATTTAGACCCGCTTATTGTAGGTTTAGGACGCGGATTAGTAGCGGCTATACTAGCAGCCTTTACTCTGCGGATAACGCATCAACCCCTTCCATCAAAACAGCAACTTGGGAGTTTATTAGTTGTGGGATTGGGAGTTGTTTTGGGATTTCCGGTACTATCGGCTTGGGCAATGCAGCAAGTACCTGCCGCGCACGGTGCTGTGGTGTTAGGGGTGTTGCCTTTAGCAACAGCGATAGCAGGGTTTTTGCGAGCTGGCGATCGCCCTGATTTCAGCTTTTGGATTGCTAGCATTGTCGGTAGTACAACCGTTGTTATTTTTGGAATTATTACTGGTGCTGGGCAGCTTCAGCTCGCAGATTTAGCGTTGTTGGGATCGGTAATTGCTGCTGCTTTTGGCTATGCTGAAGGTGGGCGATTAGCTCCGATTTTAGGTGGATGGCAAGTGATCAGTTGGGCATTGGTTATTGTAGCTCCTTTTGAGGTTTTGCCAACAATATTTTTGGTTTTAAAGCAAGGGTTGATAGCTTCACCCATAGCCTGGTTTGGTTTTGCTTATGTGAGTGTTATTAGGACTAAAAAATAAATAACTTGATGGATTGTCGGATATAATCAAAAACAGCGCCCTGATTGCTATTTTCTCTAAAATTGATAGAAACTCGCAAGGGATTTTTCTATTCTACCACTTTATCTGAGATTTAAACCTATG
>NZ_JANMZH010000841.1:0-2481 GCF_031383065.1 Microcoleus sp. OTE_8_concoct_300
TTTTGGACGGGCGGGACGCCCATCCCACAATAACAATTAAAATTGTAAGTTATTTAATTCGCGATCCTAAGGCCGCCCTATCTTCTGAATCTGTATTTTTGTTTTTGATTGGCGCTATCTCCTGAATACAAGCTGATAAGCGCAATTGTTCTTCGGGAGTTATACTCATTTTTTTCCCTGATGTACTCTGTTTATTTTACCTCCTAGCAGTCTATTTCAAAATCGGGATACTCCCGACACTTCCTCTGTTACCTAGACCGTAAGTTACAAAGCAAGCCAAACAGAAATTACAGAAAACAACCCATTAATTATTAATTCCCATCGTCACAAGTTTAAAGTCGAAAGTCAAAATAATTAATTATTACTTCTACTTTTGGCTTTTGGCTGTTTATTCGTGAAAACTGAAAATTCACCACAGCCCTCGAAATTTCAACCATACAATACTTCTTCTACAGGCGGCGTGGCGTCTGTGGGGTCGAACTGTTTGATTTTCAAAGCTTGCAGCAAAAACAGCCACATATAAAGCGGATTCAAAAAAACATATCGCTTCCAGAGGCGCTTGGGTTCCTTAATCATCCGAAACAGCCATTCCAAACCTATCTTAGATAAAATCTCAGGAGATTTAGCCAAATTACCCGCATGAAAATCGTAAGCAGCACCTACAGCAATCAGTGGCATTGATAAGTCGTCCCGGTATTCATAAGCCCAGACTTCTTGTCGCGGACAGCCCAAACCGACAAAAGTAATTGCTGCACCGCTGTTGCGAATTTGCTGGGCAGTCTCTTGTTTCTCTTGGGGCGAAACGTGCCTAAATTTAGAAGGCTGAGTTCCAGCAATAATTAACCTGGGAAAACGCTGGCAAAGATTGCGAGATAAAGCCTCCAGTACAGAAGCTTTAGAACCGTACAAATAGATAGATAATCCTTCTTCTGCCGCACGTTCGCAGATTTGTAACATCGCATGCGGCCCGCAGACTCGATCGGGCAATTTCGTATGGTAGAGCAAATTTAACGCCCACCTGACCGGCTGTCCGTCTGGCAATACTAAGTCAATGTGATTGAGACGATAGCGGTGAGTGCTGTCTAGAACTCCAGTCATTACCCCGTGAACAGCTAAAGCCGAAACTGACATTGGTTTTCCGGCGCTCGCTGCCGCCAGAATTTTGCTAACAGCCGCTTCATAATTAACGGCATTTACTAATATGCCGAGTACATTCTTTTTCCCTTTATCAATCATGGAAGACCTCTTTAAGCCAACGCTCGCCGTTACCCTCATAAATCTCCTGTAGGATTTGTTTAACTTTGTATCCAATCGTTTACACCAATTCCCAGTACATTCTTTTTTACCCGATCAATCATCCGAGCCTTCTTTCAGCCAACGCTCGCGGTTACATTCATAAATCTCCTGTAGGATTTGTTTAACGTTATATTTCATTTTCCAGTCAGGATAGTGACTGGAAAATTTTGAATTGTCGCTAATCCACCAAATGTGATCGCCAATGCGATTCCCTTCAGCATAAGTCCAATTAAATTTGCGTTCTGCAATTTCCTCGCACATCTGGATGGCTTCTAACATCGAACAATTGCTGTACCTGCCCCCTCCTGTATTATAAACTTGGGCGCTTCTGGGAGCTTTATAAAATTCATAAAATGCCGAAATTAAATCAGCGCTATGAATGTTATCGCGGACTTGCTTGCCTTTGTAGCCAAACACTGTGTAAGGAGTTCCCGTCACGGCGCACTTCATCAAGTAGGCGAGGAAGCCGTGCAATTGAGCTCCCGAGTGATTGGGTCCTGTCAGGCAGCCGCCACGAAAACAAGCCGTGTTCATATTAAAATATCGACCGTATTCTTGAACTAAAACGTCAGCAGCTACCTTAGAAGCACCAAACAAACTGTGCAGGCATTGGTCGATTGACATATCTTCCCTAATGCCGGTTTCGTAAGTATGGCCTGGTTCAATTTCCCACCTGTGTTCTAATTCAATTAAAGGCAATTTGTTTGGTGTATCGCCGTATACTTTATTGGTAGAAGTGAAAATGAAAACCGCTTTAGGACTGTACAAGCGAGTTGCTTCTAAAAGATTGAGAGTACCGTTAGCGTTGACGGTAAAATCTATTTGAGGATCCCGGGCAGCCCAATCGTGGCTCGGTTGGGCTGCGGTGTGAATTACTAACTCGATCGACTCGCCGTACCGCTTAAAAATATTGATAATGGCTTCATAGTCGCGAATGTCCACAGCTAAGTGATTATACTTGGTACCCAAGGATTTTTCGAGCAGTTGGCGGTTCCAGTTTGTAGAACCATCAGCACCAAAAAAGAACTCGCGCATATTATTGTCGATGCCAACTATATCTAAGCCTTGTTTGGCAAAGAACTTACACGCCTCAGAGCCAATTAAACCTGCCGAGCCAGTAATGATTGCAACGCCCACGTTTCACCGCCCCTGAAAAAATATAGTTTTCTTTGTTTTGTGCGCTCA
>NZ_JANMZH010000863.1:0-2815 GCF_031383065.1 Microcoleus sp. OTE_8_concoct_300
CCTCGTGCAGCGCTTTTGGTAGGGCTTAAACAACCCGGTTTTTGAGGCTAAGGATCGCGAATTAAATAACTTACAATTTTAATTGTTATTGTGGAAGTTATTTAATTCTCATTCCTAAGAGCGCGCAAGTCCCGTCTCAAATCGAAAAAGCGTCAAATCCTCGAACTCCTCTGTCACTACTTTTACTGCTCAAAAATTTATATGCGCTGGATTATTTGCGGACTAAAATACCCAACAAGTGCTTGGCTGCTTTGCCAAATACCGGCTCGCGGGACTCGAATTCGCTGGGATCGAGTAAAGCTTTAACTTCGGCAAAAGCTTCTGAGTCGAGGGTTCCTTCTTTAGTGAATAAAGTGTCTATGACTGCAATGTGTCTGGAGTCGAGCCCGAGCCGATTTGCGATCGACTGTAAGTACATTTGCTCCCGCAGGTCGATGTATCCGTCTGCCGCTGACATTTCGTAGCCGGAACCGATGAGCAACAGCTTTTCGGATTCTGAGAACAATGCTGTCAGGGTTAGCAATTCCGTGGGGTTGAAGTAAACCTGCTGTTTGGAGATTCCTTTGACAAGGCGCTGAATTAGTTCTACCCGCTCGCGGTCGCCGCTGGCAAAGGCTTTGAGAGTCTTTTGCAGCCGTTCTTCTTCTTGAACTGCGATCGTCCTGTCACAAACCATGACTCCCCGCATGATGGAAATCAGAGCAGTCAGAAACACTACCAAAGGAGTGATATCTTGTTCGCGGAGCTTTTGCCGGCTAATGCGACACAACAGCTCAACAACTTCAGTGGTGATCGTGGTGGTATCCATAATTAAAAATGAGACTCGATAAAGCTCTAATCTAACTTTCTTTATCGATCTTAAGTTTTTCTCTTCCTTAGGTATGATGTGAATTCCCAAACTGAGCCGTTGTTTATTAGTGATACTAATTATTTTATTCACAAACGCTGGATGACTAGGGCCGTGTCCCTGGCACAAGCAGCCGGTGATGCAGGTGAAGTACCCGTGGGTGCTGCAATTGTTGACGGTACTGGCAAATTGATTGCCGAAGCGCAAAATCGGCGAGAGCGAGACTGCGATCCGACTGCTCACGCTGAAATCTTGGCTCTGCGGGCGGCCGGGCAAGTTTTGCAAGACTGGCATCTTAACCAATGCACGCTCTACGTAACGCTGGAGCCTTGCCCGATGTGCGCGGGTGCGATCATCCAAGCTCGGATTGGTCTGCTGGTATACGGAGCAGATGACCCGAAAACTGGCACGATTCGGACTGTGGCTAATATTCCAGATAGCGCGCATTCGTGTCACCGCTTAGAGGTTCTCGGCGGTATTATGGAGTCTGTTTGCCGCGATCAGTTGCTTTCTTGGTTTGAAGCACGCCGTTCAATTTAACAGGTAAAATTTTTTACTCTCTTCTGGGCGATGTTTAATCGAACTTGACCGTTTAACTGAAATAATAGATCCGTAATTGCCCGCTCAAGCTTTCGAGGCGGCCGACTGCTCTGCATTAGTGCTGTCCGGTTGGCTGAGGTTTTACCTGTTAGAGATTATCTCTTGCGGGCGCGATCGCTCGATCGGCACAATGCCAATAGCAAAACTGTCCCGATCCAAAAACTAAAGATTTGTCCAACAACTTACTTTAGACTTGAGATTTCGATAAAGCAGGTTCAGTGCTATGCCCCACACCGCCACGATCGCCGTTGAGTCCAGTAAATCATCTCTAGTGAAGCCAATGCCTGCAAAGGTAGCATTTAATACCTCTCGCGTTTCTCCTTGGTTAACCTCCTTGCTCTATCCGCTAGGTCACTATGTTGTCCTACCGCTTCATTTTGACAAGATTGATATAACCGGACAGGAGAACTTGCCGAAAGAGGGGCCTGTCATCTTAGCCCCTACGCACCGTTCCCGGTGGGATGCCCTGATGATGCCCTATTCAACGGGACAGATGGTGACTGGACGCGATTTGCGGTTTATGGTAACTGCTGATGAAGTGAAAGGACTGCAAGGTTGGTTCATCCGACATTTGGGAGGGTTTCCTGTGGATATCAAGCATCCAGCAATTCGCAGTCTCCGTTACGGGGTGGAACTTCTCCTCGACAAGGAGATGTTGGTGATTTTTCCCGAAGGCGGCATTTTTCAGGATGGCGAAGTTCACCCGATTAAGCCTGGATTGGCTCGTTTGGCAATTCAAGCAGAGTTGAGCAAACCGGGTTTGGGGGTGAAAATTGTACCGATGAGTATCCGCTATCGCCCTCGCATTCCTCAATGGGGTTCTCAGGTAAAAATTGCGATCGGTTCTGCGATTTCCGTGGCGGATTATGCCCATGGGGGCGGTAAAAAAGAAGCACGAGTCTTGACGGCCGAGATCGAAAAGGCTCTTAAAAATCTTGATGAAAGTTAAGAAGAAGGAAGTTCGGCAACGGATTATTTAACGGATGTAACGGATGTAACGGATGTCAGGAAGAAGCAAGTTCGGCAACGGATTATTTAACGGATGTAACGGATGTAACGGATGTCAGGAAGAAGCAAGTTCGGCAACGGATTATTTAACGGATGTAACGGATGTAACGGATGTCAGGAAGAAGCAAGAAGGAATTATGATATAATGTTTTCCGGTGCTGTGGAGAGATACAGCACTTATTTGCCTGCTTTGTTATGTCTGTATTAAGTGTGAGCATTAATCTGTCGGGGCGACAAGTCGCTTATAACGCTGATAGAATAAGCCTCATAGCTCTTATTCCTTGTTGGTAATTAGGTAGTTTATGTGGAGACAAAGACATTAATTCAACAACAACCTGCCAATTACTAAACATCGAATCG
>NZ_JANMZH010000868.1:0-28010 GCF_031383065.1 Microcoleus sp. OTE_8_concoct_300
ATGTTTCTTGGCACAAGTTCAAAGAATAATTCCAAAACCAGCGGCAACAGCCAAAAGCTTTGGCTAAAGCTATTTGCTGCTCATTGGTTGGATATATCCTAAACTTGTAAGCTTTGTACATTATCGGATTTACACAATAGTGATAATATTATAGTACAGACTAAAAAAATAATGTTGCTTCGCGGTTTTTTTTTTTTCGCTATCCATCCCCACCCTGTAGACGGATGGGGAATTCCGCGACATTTAGGTTAAATTTTAAGCTGTTATCAAACCCGAAAGGACTTGCTGCAGATCGGAAACTACCCGATCTTGCTCGTCTCCCGTCTCCTGCACCCGATCGAGTTCCCCGGCGACCGCTTCGAGCTTTTGGCGCAGCGCGTTCAAATTGTCCTGCACGGGCTGCAACATTTCTTGATAAACCTTCACCCGGCCCCAGAGTTCCGCCACTGCACCTTTCTGGTTGAACAAATTCTGCTCGAACTGCTTGAGTTCGTAACGTTTCGCCTCACCTTCCCCATTTTGGCGGTTGACATTTGCCTCCATTTGGGATATGGCGTCCCGCACCTGCTGAATTTCGTTTTCCAGTCTTTGCAATTCCTCGCTTTGCTGCTGCCGCTGAGTATTGAGCTGTGCCACGATCGGCCCCAACTCCATATCTCCTCCTTGTTTTGAACCATTAGCAGTACCCAATCGCCGCCACAGCACCGCCTGATGCTGCTTCAAAACATCTTCCCGTTCCTGCAACCGGAGGCGCTGTCCCACCAGAGTTTCGTTCAACATCTGATAACTTTCGATCTCATCTGCCATTTCATTTTCCAAAGCCATGCGATCGTACTCGCTAGCAGCTTGAATTTTCCCTTGCAGCTCATCGATTGTCTCCCGCTGCAGAGTCAACTCCTCCTCTTGATCGTTAACAAACCGGAACACCTTTTCCAAATCCTGTTGCAGGTGTTGCACCAGCCCCTGCAATTCCTCAACGGGCATCTTCTCCAGAGCTGACACATCTACTTTCTGCTGCGTACCTGCAGCACCCGAAGCAGATGCGAGCCTGGAAAGTTGCTGGTAAAGATCCTCAACAGCCCGCACCTGCAAAGAAACCGACTGAGCCTGGTCCTGCTTAGCGCTCAGGGTACTTTGCTGCCCTTTAAGATCCCCCCGAGCGATCGCCAAAGCATCTTGAGATTGATACCACTCCTGCCAGCGGTTTTGGAGGCTCTGATTTTGTCGATCGAGCTCTTCTTGCTGCTGTTGAGCTATGCTGTGTTTTTGCTCCAACTGCTGCCAGTGCTGATCGAGAATTGCCTGCTGAGCCCCCACCGCACCAAAAGACTGATTCAGTTGTTCCCGCACCCCTTGGGCTGAAGCTATTGCCCCTCCCAGCTTCTTCATCAACTCCTGAATCCTCAGGGTCTGCTGCTGATCAACCACCGCTCCCTGCGGAACCTGAGATTGCTGCTGGGCCACCCGCTGCTGCTCGCCCCGCAACTGTTCCCAAGCCGTCTCAATTTCCACGCGGCTGCGATCGACCTCTTCTCGGAGTCGGTTAGCTTCATCTCGAGTATTTTCAATTTCCGAGCGCTGAGCCTCCAGCCGCTCCAACTCGTCTTCCATTTGAGCCAACTGCTCTTCGCGGGCTTGCATTTCCATTTCCCGGCGATTGAGTTCCTGACTCGAAAACGTCAGAGAAGCCTTCCACTGTTCAATTTCCTCTTCCTTATCCTTAAACTTGTCCTGCAAGCGCGAGAAATTTTGCAGAATGCTCACCAACTGGCGGGCGGCCTCCTGAATCCGCTGCACTTGCTTGCTAGCGCTCAACTCTACCAGCACCAGCGTGCCGTCGTTAAACTTATTAGCTTCCTCAACTGGGATCGCATCATCGCCTGGTACGGCGCTCCAATTGTGTTCGCCCCGCTGACAAGCTAGCAGTTTCAGTTCAGCCTTACCGCCACCGAGACCAAAGCCGCTTCTCTGTTTTTGTACTTCCGCTAGATACAGCACACTAATAGTCCTCTGCTTCGTAAAACCTATCCCAACTTACTTTAAGCTACTTAAAGGCCTAAAAGATAAGTGGTGTTTACGTACTACGCTGTTGGGTAGACGGCTAATCCCAAGATAAGTAGGCTATCCCCCGATCGCCAAAGGTTCTCAAGTAAAGATAACACTGCCTGTGATCTTTAGTCAACTTACCTAAAGTAAATAAGTATAGGCAAGTAAGGATAACTTTTTGCCACTTAAGTTTTACTGGCTTGGTGTCCTGTGCCCAATCCGGGGATAGCATTTTTTCCTAACTATAGCAGCACTCACGCATACCCCTGCCTGACTGCAGAGCGTCCAGAAAGCAAGGCCGCCGCCCTTCTGGACTAATGAGAGAGCAGTATCAATGCCGCTTGATTAAAGACTAGCAAAACTGCAGGGACAGCCGATCGCCCTAAGCTCAAAAAAGTCAGTCCGTCAAAAACTTTCTATTGATTGTACCAGGCTTTAGTTGCGGGTCGATCCTGAGAAAAGCCTTCGCTGCCCCCAAGCGGGGGTCATCCTCCGGCGGACTAGGGATTTGAACCGCGCTGCCTTAGAATAGGGTAATGACGCGAGCCTATGATGCTCGCCGCGGGCGAGCAAAAAGGTCGATGGGCAGTGAGGGTTTTCCTAACAATTGCCAACAAAGGTTCATTTTGACGGCACCTGATTTTAGGGCTGTGGCAAACCCAAAAAAAACCTCGATCGCAACTCATCCAACCCAACAGACTAGCCTCAAGTTCCCATCGGGGATCGATCGGCACTTGCTGCTGGTAGCAGCGGTAAAACCAGAGAATCCTTGGTATTTTGAAGTTGACCTACGCTCCCGATGTGTTGGATAAACTGACGGCATACTCAGCCAAAAACTTCAAAACTTTGGCCCTCGAAGACTTGAACCAGTCGGGAATGCCAGCGTTGCACACTCGCGCGAACCCGTGCAATTGTGCTTCGAGGATTCTACGAGTTTAGGCAACAGTGGGAATACAAGGTGAAACTCTACACTTAGAGAATGCCGCGAGTTTCGTGGTTTCAGCTTGTGGACTGGTAGCGCGGCCGGTGGAGCGGCAGCAAGTATCGCCCAAAGAGCCAATTCCCAATTGTGAGATCGGTACCATCGCGTAAATTATTGACGGAAACTAAAGTCAATCTTTGCGCCAGCACACAGTCTTTCCGAGCTCAGACGCCAACGGTTTTAAGGAGGACACTTTAGCTGCATGCAGGGAAATTTGAGTGAAATTGACATCCGCAGCATCCTGCAACTGATTGAGTTAGGTCAGCGAACCGGAGAACTGTTCGTAGAGGCCTACACCTCCACGGGCAGCAGCACGGGTACTCAACCTACCCAGCGCTCCCTTGCAGGACAATCCTGGTATGTCTTCTGCTTCAACGGTCAGATTATTTACGCTACCCAGAGTGCGGGCAGTTTGTTTCGCTTGCGCGACTACCTGCGCCGCTACAAAGCAGATAACGCCCTCGACAAAATCCAAGTTCCCTATATGGCATCTACCAATGCCCCAGAATACGGCTACCTGTGGGCCCTGCTAGAAAACCACATCCTCACCCCAGCTCAAGGGCGCAACATCATCCACAGCATGATCCACGAAACGCTATTTGACTTGCTCAGTCTCCACCAGGGTTCCTTCACTTTTGAAATGGGCCCTGGTTTGGCTCCTCAACTGACCAGCTTAGAAATTAGCTCGCTGCTGACCAAGATTGTCAAACAGGTGCAGCAGTGGAAGCAGTTTCACCCTCACATTCAGTCGCCCAACCAATGCCCGGTGATTTCAGACCCCTCAGAGCTGCGAGTCGCGCTGCCTGTCAATACCTTTAATACTCTCAGACGCTGGGCCGACGGCCACACTTCGATCCGCCAGATGGCGCGCTACCTCAACCGAGACGTGCTGACTGTCGCTAAGGCAATTTACCCCTTCGTGCAGCAGGGATTGGTGCAAGTATTTTACGAACCCTCTGTTTCCCCTGCTAACAACAAAAAAGAATGGTCGTCCCCGGAAACCAAGGTTCCCAGAGTTGTCTGCATTGACGATGACAATATTATTCGCAAAACAGTTGAGTCAATTTTAAATGAACACGGTTACGAAGCAACTGCGATCGGCAATCCTCTCGAAGCCCTGAGTTTGGTTTTTCAACTCAAACCCGATTTAATTCTCTGTGACATCGCCATGCCGGAACTCGACGGCTACGAAATTTGCGCTATGCTGCGCAGTTCTAGCGCTTTCCGGCAGACGCCGATCGTTATGCTGACGGGCATCAACGGATTTATCGACCGCGTTAAAGCCCGCATGGCCGGAGCTACAGAGTTTTACACCAAACCTTTTGGCGAAAGCGAGTTATTAATGCTGGTAGAAAAATATGTGGGCCCGGGCTACCCTCTGGTCAATCTATCGGAAAGATTATTAGACCCCTCGCTAGAAGACGAATTAGAAGAAAAATAAATTTCGCACTGCTGGCACTATTGGAGCTTTCTTGTACCTGCGGTTAGATCAAGTCTCGACCGCCACAAAGAGAAAGCTCGCGGTCACCCGGAGCGATCGCACCATAAACTAGAATGTATAAATCCGCGCGCTGGGATGAGGGCGTCGGTAAAACTCTGTTCAATTTCTCGACCCAAGTGGGTCTAACACGCTCAAAGTGCAAATATAATATACTTGTTCTCCACTTACAGCCACTCCGAAAAACCGATGTGCAGAGTTACTCATTGGTAGGTATTTCTGTACAAAGTCGGAGAGTGCATTGTCAGTCTTAAGTCAACGACCCTGGTCTAAAGACACGCTCGCTGCGGGCTTTTGACTTAAATCGCAGTTGACCAGACTCCGTACCTTGCGTACTACGTTAACGGTAAGAGTTTAAAGACCTACCAAGGGATGCTTGGCCGAGTTCCTTGAATCGCGAAATTTAGGATTAAATAGATTTATTGGGTTAAGTCAGTGTCCTAGATCGAGTACCGATCGTTAACTTGGGCGAAGTACAGACGACCTGGCAGGTCGTCTCTTCTACCCCGCAAGGGAGGTTATGAAAGGGAGCAAACATTATGCGCTCGCGGGTTGCTCGGTTTTCCATGGTAATTGTCAAGGGCGAAAGTGCATTACATTCATTACACCTTTTCTAGCAATCCCGGTGTAATGGAAAGATTCACTCGCTTATTGAAATCCCCGAGCCGTTTCCCACGAGCGCGTCTAAAGAGGCGCTCGGAACCCACGTACCGATTTTTTTTGATGATTGTCGCGACACCAGCCATGTCAGCAACCCGTCGCTAATCCGAGTACCGGTTTAGCATTCATCGCAGAAATTACCCAGAGTTTTACCAATTTAAACGGCGGTGGGAGTACAAAGTGAAGCTTTAGGGGTTCCAAATTAATTGTTCGTAGTCGATTTGAGCTAATTTGTAAGCATTGGTCGCGTGAATTATTGATTGCAGTCAATTATTGACGGAGCAAATCTATTCCCAAGCACCTCCTGCCGTCCGGCCATTCACCCCTTGGCTGTGTCAAGCTTGGCTGTGTCAAGTTTCGACCATCGAAGTTTCGATCGGGTTCTTCGGGGGCGGGAAACGTCAACAATTTGCTAGAAAGCAGGTGTCAGAATGATGATTAGCGGCAGCCCAGACTTTATATTACCAGGACTCGGCGTAGATCCGGCTCCGGAATTCCACGAACTAGAAACTCCCGAAGGCGAGCTGCACTTGCGGTTCTACGTTCCTTCGGGGAACGAGTTCGCACTGCCGGCGACAGGGATTAGAGAGGTACTAGCCCCGTCCCCAGACCGCATGACACCGATCCCCAACGTTTCCTCTTTGCTTTTAGGTACCCTAAATATGAGAGGACGAGTGATTTGGGTGGCAGACCTCGGCCAATTTCTGGGAGACCCAACACCTCTGAACACAGACAGACCCGAAATTCCGATCGTGGCTGTGGAAGACCAAGACACGATTTTAGGGCTGGCAGTCGATCGAATTGTGGGGATGGACTGGCTCGACGTGGAGCAACTGCACTCTCAGAACAATGCACCAGACGGCATGATTCCTTTTCTGAGGGGAGAATGGATGTTAGGTGCACAAGCGACTAAAGTGCTCCGACTGCTAGATCAAGTGAAAATTCTGCGCTCGGCGCGGTGGGCAGCGTGAAATCGATTTTAGATTTGCGATTTGCGATTTGCGATTGGGGTCTAACCATCAACAGTCACACGACTTGAGGCGCGCATCTAAACATTCAATTCAAGATAAAAATCTCAAATCTAAAATCTAAAATCTAAAATCAAAAGAGGGCGGCAAATGGCAACAAGTACCAACTTTCAGCAGGACTACCAACGGGCAGAAGCGGCCTACATGGAGGGCAATTTTTCAGAAGCCGCAGCCCTAGTTTATCAATTAGTAGAAGATTTTCCCGAAGACCCCAGCGCTCGCCTGCTGTGCGGACACATTTATTGCTATGGACTGCAACAGTATGAGGTGGCGCGGGAACAGTACACGGTTGTGCTAGGCCTGAGTGACGACGAGAATTTGGTTGAACACGCTCACAGCGGAATTACCTGCACAGACCAATTTTTATCCGGAGAACTGCCAACGGAAAATTTCGAGGCTTTGTCTGGTGAAACTCAATTGGAATTCTACCCAGACTTATCTCTCGATGAAGGGTTAGAAGACCCGGATTTGGGACTTTTCCAAGGAAATTCTCCATCCATTTCCTATAGGAGTCAATCGCCAGACGACATGGAAAACGATGACTTGGCAGACTTGGGCATGAGCGGCTTGGAGTGGGAAGCAGAAGACATGGACGTAAGCGCCGGCTCTGTCCCAGATTTAACCTCACATTCTAACCCCTTTGCTAGCGACAGTAGCGGGATGGCAGCTTATGCTGAGACATCCGACTCGCTAAACATGGACGAGTTTGCCGACTCGGACTTTGGAGACCCTTTTGCGGATGATGGTGGAGGGTTGGATGCGGATGATGTCAAGAGCAGCAAAGTATCTGGGAAAAAGGCACCTTACTCAGGAGATGTGTTTTCAGAAGCTCCGAGTCAGAGGCTCAACGGTCAAAGTTTTGCCTCAAAAGAAATCGCCAATTCCTTCGACTCGAACGAACTAGACTCCCCCACCGGGCCCTCCGACAATTTTGGCGCACCTTTTGCGGAGCTCGATTTGCCAGACGAACTCGACGGTTCCTCCGACTACGACTACCAAGCCCCGCCAAGCAGCCTGCAAAATCACGGTCATAAGGCACCGGAGGCCCAAGAGGCAGACCCCTTTGCCGAGGCGATGCCCTCGTCGGGTTTCGGGTCTTCTCGACCTCAAAACAAGCAACCGAATACCGGGTCGGACTACTCGTCAAACTATTTGGCGGAAGACGAAACGCTGTTGATGGGAGGTGCTGTCCCCAACTCTCAAAGTCAAAGGTCAAGCCGGGGACAATTTAATTCGGTCGAGAGAACCTCCGCCAACAGCAATGGTTACGGCGACTCGGAACCCCCGGCATTTGAATCTATAGACAGCTTCGAGCTAGATGCTTTTGATGACGATGCTTTTAGCGATTCTTTCTCTTTCGAGGAAAACGAACAAGCGACAGCTTTCGGGGCGTCCGAGAAGAACAGCAGCGGCTGGTCGTCAAAAGCTGTGAACGCTCAAGAACACAGCGACTTTTTAGACGAATTTGACGAGTTTGACGATTTGGGCAATTTGCCGGACTTTGACATCTCAGAAGATGCCAACAGTTCGATGCTGACTAGAGGTAATACCAATTTCGGCAACTCGACCAGCGGCATGATGGGAACGACTGGCAGCAGCCTGGACTTTGACAACAGCGATGGCTCAGCAATTCGGGATGACGAGATATTTAGCATAAACGGTCCGGCTGATGCGTCAGTGTCGAGTTTTGCTCCCACAGAAACAGAACCGGTCGATACTTCGGTGACGGTAGAACAAGGGGGACTGGCTTTCTTGGAAAATGCCCCTTTGTTTACCAAACAGTTGTACACGGCAATCGGGGCCGGACTGGTTTCTCTGGTAGCTGTGGCTTTCGTCACCAACATTGCCTCCTATCAAGCTCTGCGGCAAGACAAGCCGGAGGCGATCGTTTACCTGCGCCAAACAGGCTGGGTAATGACCGCAGCAGCAGGCTTTACGAGCTTTTTAACTTCTTGGGGCATCGGCCAGTTGATCGCCAAGCAGGTGCGCAAGTCCTCGGACAATTTGCAAGCTCAGTTCGATGCCGTAGCTCAAGGAACTTTGGACGCTCGCGCTACGGTTTACTCGGAAGATGAATTTGGCAAAATGGCTGCTAAATTCAACCACATGGCGAAGGTCATCCAAACCACGATTAGCGATACCAGGCGCAAGTCTGACGAGCAGGAACAGGCAAAAGAAGACTTGCAGCGCCAAGTGATTCGCTTGCTAGACGACGTGGAAGGAGCGGCCCGGGGTGACTTGACGGTGACTGCGGAAGTGACCGCAGACGTTTTGGGTGCTGTTGCTGACTCGTTTAACTTGACAATTCAAAATCTGCGCGAAATCGTCCATCAGGTGAAGCAGGCGGCTCGGGAGGTCAGCAAAGGCGCTACGGATAGTGCTAAGTTTGCGGGCGATTTGTCTTCCGACGCGCTGCGGCAAGCTGAGGAACTGGCGGCAACGCTGAATTCGGTGCAAGTCCTCACCGATGCGATTCAGCGGGTCGCAGAGAGCGCTAGAGAGGCGGAAGAAGTGGCCAGGGGCGCGGCGGCAACTGCTCTGAAAGGGGGCGAGGCTGTGGAGCGGACGGTGGCGGGGATTTTAGAAATTCGAGAAACGGTAGCAGAAACCACTAGAAAAGTCAAGCGGTTGGCGGAAGCTTCTCAAGAAATTTCTAAGATTGTGGCTTTAATTGCGACGATCGCCTCCCGGACGAATTTGTTGGCCCTCAACGCCAGTATTGAGGCGGCGAGAGCTGGGGAAGCGGGCAGGGGTTTTGCGATCGTGGCAGACGAGGTGCGACAATTGGCAGACCGATCGGCTAAGTCTTTGAAAGAAATCGAACAGATCGTGATGCAAATTCAAAGCGAAACCGGCGCGGTAATGACGGCGATGGAAGAAGGGACGCAGCAGGTTATTGAGGGGACAAGATTGGCAGAACAGGCGAAACGATCGCTTGAAGATATCATTCAAGTAACTAACCGCATTGACGTGTTAGTGCGATCGATTACTGCCGACACTGTAGAGCAAAACGAAACAGCTCGCGCCGTAGCTTCTGTGATGCAAGCTGTCGAATTAACTGCTCAGGAAACATCCCAAGAAGCGCAGCGAGTTTCCGGTGCTTTGCAAAACTTGGTGGGCGTTGCTCGCGACCTTTTGACATCGGTGGAAAGATTCCGAGTAGAAACAGCAGAAAGACAATAATCAATTGTCTAATGCTTTTTTTGCGGGCTGATTTACAAGCACGTTAGTGTGGCAATAATGGCATACAAAAAGCAACCTCGCAGTCTTGAAACCGCTGCGGGGCTGCCAATTCAACACCTAAAGGAAGTAGGAGTTGCACAGATGGACGACAACATAGTAGAAGTAATTCCTGGCATATTTGGTGAGATTCAGCCGACGGGCTGTATTATCTGTACCCTCTCAAAAAACAGCAGGGGCTATGCCAACAAAAGACTTCGGATTAACGGTGAATGGAAAACGCTGACAGTCCACCGTTTAGTATTAGAAAATATTTTAGGTCGTCCGATTAGACCAGAATACTTTGCTTGCCACACTTGCGATGTCCGCAACTGCATCAATCCCAACCATTTATGGGAAGGTTCTAGACTTGAAAATTCTCAAGATAGGTTTAAGAAAGGACGAATTAAAGATGTCGGAAGTACATCTGCGCCGAAACCTCAAAAACAACTGCGAGGCGAAGAAATAATTCCAGGTATTCGGGCCCAAATACAGCCGAACGGCTGCATGATTTGTACCTTGGCTAAAAGAAGTGATGGTTACGCCATTAAGGGTACTAAAATTAATGGCCAAACAAAAAGTTTCTACGCTCACAGACTTGTAGGGTCACACAAACTGGGAAGGTCTGTCAAACCCGGTTATTTTGCGTGTCACAGTTGCGACGATCGCGGTTGTATCAATCCTGACCATTTGTGGGAAGGAACCCCCGCCGATAACTCCCGCGATGCCAAGCGAAAAAAACCTCTTTCCTTTCGTTGCCGGCAAGATATCTGTCCACCGCAAACTAAAACCCGATCAGGTGCGGGAGATTCGCTATCTTTTAAGTAAGGGCATATCGAAAACAAAAATAGCCAGAACATTTGCGATATCTCGCAGTCAGATTATTCTCTTGGCAAGGGGCGAGATATACAGAGATATTCTCTAAAACTACTAACATAGACCCAATACAATAACGATTAAGATCAGGAATAAAACTATGCTACCGGAGCAACAACAGAGGATAATGGGCTACTTTATTGAGGAGGCAAAAGACCACCTCAATACGATCGAACAAGGTTTACTGAATCTGCAAACCACGATCGAAGACCCAGAACTGGTAAACGAAGTATTTAGGGCCGCTCACTCTGTCAAAGGAGGAGCAGCAATGCTGGGGCTGACCAGCATTCAGCAAACAGCTCACCGACTAGAAGATAGTTTTAAAGTTTTAAAAGAGTGCAGCGTTAAAGTAGACCAACAGCTAGAGTCCCTTTTCCTGCGAATTTTTGACACATTGCAAGGGCTGTTAGAGCAACTGTCGGGGCCTTTTGGGCTGACAGAGGAATTGGGAGAACAGATGGTTCGAGAATTAGAACCAGTATTTGAAGAACTCAACGGGCACTTGGGGGGACTCGTCGGATACAGAGAACACGATGGAGACGAGAGCAGCCCGCTGCTAGTACCCGAACAAGTGTTGGCAGGGATGGGAATCGGGGCATTTGGCTCATCCAGGACTTTTGCAGACTCGGGGTCAGTTTACGCACCTGAGAGCAGAGCAAAAGAAGAAAGCGCCCTGCAGCTAGTGTTTGACTCGGACGTGCCGGCGAGGATGCGGGAACTGCTGCAAGAGTTCAAACAGCCCGAGGGGCCAGAAAGCAGGCGCCAACTCAAGAGCATTTGTCGGAACTTGCTCAGGGCGGGGGAGGAATTTGAACTGCCCTGCTGGATAGAATTGATCGAAGCTGTATCCAAGGCGATCGCCAACCCAGAAAATAGCTACCGCACCTTAGCCCCAACGGTGATCAAAGACATCAAACAAGCTCAAGAACTGGTAGTTTCGGGTCGAGAATCGTCGATCGCACCTAGCGCAAAACTTCTGGCCTTGCAGCCGACTGTTGTCTTTCCACAAACGGATTTTGAAGATTTGCTGGCATTCGCTCAACCGGGTACATCGGGGAAAAATTCGGTTTCTGTGGAGGATGTGGCCTGGGATCTAGTGGGATCTGGCGATTCCCGGGCGGGGGAACAAATGCTGCCGACTATGTCTGGGCTGAATATAGACGAGCTCTTCGACCAACTCGACAGCGGCGAGAGCAATGATTATAGTGGCAGTCGATCGCCCCAGTTCGACGATTCCCCCAGATTCGGAGAATCGGATATGGAGACGGCTGCTTTTAGAGGCTCGACCCGCACCGGCCCGGAAGTGGGCGCTGCAGAACTCAACACTTTAGCGGACTTGTTTGACGGCGAATCCCCGGATCTCGACGACGCTTGGGAAGAAGAAGAAGACCTCGACTATGCACAGTCTTCTAGGATATCGGCAGGGGGAATGGTGGGGTCAGAGGATGACAATACCGGCGATTTTGCTGATTTGTTGTTTGACGAATACGATGGCGAAAGTTCGGAAACGAACACGGCGCCTCCGATTGACGACCTGACGAGTTTGTTTGGGGAGGATTTGCTGTTTGGAGACGAGCCAGAGGGTTCGGCAGTAGTTGCCGGTCAGGAAAATGGGGGTTTGAGGCAGCCACTAATTCGCAAACAGCTTGAAACGGGTAACGGCAGGGGCGGTTTGGGTCGGCGAGACAGCACGGTCGGCAAGGCCCTGGGACAAGCTGACGAAGATGCTCTGGGTACGCTTTTGGACGAAGTGGCTGCCCAAACTTCTGCTCTTGGTACGGGCGATGCTGATTTGGATAAGTTGTTCGGTGATTTAGGGTTATCTGAGGCAGCGGGTGGGCCGTCCGTCTCTTCGGAGTATTCTGTCAACCATGACGCTTTCGACGCAGAATCGAAGGAGCCTTTTTCAGGCGGCAATGATTCAGCGGCGGCCGTTGCGCTCGCTGGGCCTTCCATAGATGATTTCGAGTTGCTCTCTGAGCTTGGCGAGGACTCGGAGTTGAGCGAGCTGTTGGGGATTACTTCTAATTTCCTTTCTTCAGAAGACGAAGGTGGGGAGAGCGGGGGCGATCGATATCTAGCTGCTGACATCGCACACAATGAGGAAATTGGCAGCGTTCTTAAGATGACATCAAATTCTGATTTAGATATCTCCTCTGCAGATGGAAATTGGCTAGAAGATGCTTTCGGGCCTGAAGACGAGTCTATGCAATCGGTCAACCTGGAACTGGACGATACGGATTTAGATGCGCTGTTTGGGGATATGACCTCGGATCAGATTTCTGGGGATGAGGAGACTGTGCTCGATAGGCAAGGAGTGGCTACTTCCCGAGAGGCGGCGGATTTGGCTGATCTGTTCGGTTCTGTACCTACGGGTACTGAGTATGACGGGGAAGCTTCGGGGCAAACCCATGGGGGTTGGCTGAATTTAGATGGAGGTTCAGAATTGCTGAGTGGGGGTGTGGGATTTGATGAGGGCGACTTGGGGAGTTTGTTCTCGAACAATGCGGAGGCTGTTTCCGACAACGGCTTGACAAATTTGGCAGCGGTTGAACTTGGGGCTTTGTCCGACCGTCCTGATTCGGAAATTTCAAGTTTCGAGTCTGATGAGGGCGTAGATTTCGATTTGTTGGAGGATATGTTTGCCGAAGGTGTGGTGCAGCAGGGCGATGGTGGATCGGCGCCCTCGGAGGGCGCGGCTCTGGATGTGGAGGAGTTGTCTGCCCAACCAACTGAGGGTTTCTTCGACGAGGTGGGTGCGGATTTGTTCGATCGACCCGAAACAGATGCCGCTGCGGAGTCAAGCGGCGAGGATGATTTGTTTGACGCGCTGGAAACGGATTTTTCGAGTGGGGATTTAGAGGCGCTGTCGGCAGAATCTCTCGACGGTATGTTTGAGGGCGATGCTGACTTGCTCTCGGCGATGGAAACCGGGGCGACTCTCAACAGCGAAGAGTTGGAGGGTTTTGATGATTTGTTGGATTCGATCGATGCTGAGGTTCTGGTGACTTCAGAACTGAGGACGGGCTTTTGGGACGGTGACGAGGAGCCGGCCTCGGTCGATTCCTCGGAGTTGGAAGAAGAGTCGCTGGCCGACTTTTTTGCCGAGGCCCAATCAGGCGCTGAAGATGCTGAAGGCAATTTTGACGATTTAGAAGCACTGTTAATTTCAGGTGGTGCTGGGGGTGTACTAGCAGCTTCTGGGGGAAGAAATCCGAGTCCGGTAAATACGGAAGTTTTCTCGGATCTCGAAGAGCTCCTGAGCGAGAGCGCAACTATGCCGGAAATTCACGGGCTACCGGCGACAACTACCAGTAAAGCTCCGCCCGCTGCTGCCGAGGAGAGCGACGACGACTTTGGCGATTTGGAAAAACTGCTGGAAGATCCAAAGGACGGTGGCCGCCAAGGGGAAGCCAATATCGGGCCGTCGGGGCTCAACAGATCCAGGCGGAATGCCCGCGCGGGCGGGTTCGGCGACCAGACGATGCGGGTGCCGATCAAGCAACTGGATAACCTCAGCAATTTGATGGGGGAACTGGTGGTGAACCGCAACAGTTTGGAGCAAGACCAAGAACGGATGCGGCAGTTTTTGGACAATTTGCTGCACCAGGTGACCCTGCTGAGCGATGTGAGCCAGCGGACTCAGGATTTCTACGAGCGGAGTCTTTTGGAGATTGCTTTGCTGGCAAACCGGCAGGGACACCGATCGGCCTGGCGCTCTGAGGATTCGGCCCACACCCGGGAAAGTGCCTGGAGACCGGAGGAAATGGACAGGTTTACTCCTTTCCACAGTTTGGCTCAGGAGATTATTGAGCTGATCGTGCGGGTGCGGGAGTCTGCCGCGGACATTGAGTTTTTGGTGGATGAGGCGGATCAGGTGACTCGCCAACTGCGGCAAGTCACGACTCAACTGCAAGAAGGTTTGACTCGCGCCCGGATGAAGCCGTTTGCGGAGACAACGGACAGGCTGTTCCGGGCGGTGCGGGAAATTGCGATTAAGTGCGGGAAGCAGGCTCAGTTGCAGGTTGAGGGTAAGGATATTTTGATCGACAAGATGATTGTGGATCAGCTGTATGACCCGATGACTCACTTGGTGAACAATGCGATTACTCACGGGATCGAAGCGCCGGAGGTACGTCTGGCGGCTGGGAAACCAGCAGTCGGCAGGATTACCATTCGGGCTTTCCACCAAGGGAACCAAACGGTGGTTTCGGTTTCTGACGACGGGGCCGGAATTGACCCGCAAAAGGTGAAGGCGAAGGCCATTAAGCAGGGTTTGCTGACGGCGGCTCAAGCTCAGAGGATGTCTCGCTCGGAAGTGTACGATTTGCTGTTTATGCCGGGTTTCAGCACTCAGGAACAGGCGACGGAGTACGCCGGCCGGGGGGTCGGTATGAATGTGGTGCAGACTTCCTTGCAGGAGATTCGGGGAACTGTGTCGATTGATTCGACCATCGGCAAGGGAACTGTGTTTACGATCCGTTTACCTCTGGTGTTGAGCATTTCTAAGGCTCTGACTTGCATTAGCGATCGAGCTCGCATTGCTTTCCCGATGGATGGGGTGGAGGATATGATCGATGTCCCTCGCGATCAGGTGACGACGGGGGCCGACGGTTTGCCTTGCATAGAGTGGCGGGGTTCGATTTTGCCGTTCCGGCCGCTGCGGGATTTGCTCGCTTACAACCGCCATTTGGGCCGGGGCAGTGTTTACGGGTTTAATACTGACGATGACATGATTTCGGTGATCGTGCTGCGGTCTGCTGGCAATTTCTTGGCGGTGCAGGTGGATCAGGTTTCGACGGAACAGGAAATTGTGATCAAGCCGTTGGAAGGGCCCGTGCCCAAGCCGATCGGCATTGCTGGGGCCACCGTGCTCGGGGACGGCCGGATCGTGGCGATTGCGGATGTTCTGGAGCTGATCGATTTGGCTACCGGAAGGCTGCGGAAGGAAGCTGGCGGTACGCTTTGGGATGAGACCGAGAGAGCCACTCAGGAGGCCGAAATCGAGAAGACTGAGCCGACTGTACTGATTGTGGATGATTCGATTACGGTGCGATCGCTCTTGTCGATTACTTTTGAGAAGTCGGGCTATCGTGTGGAAGAAGCTCGCGACGGTAAGGAAGCTTGGGAAAAGATGAAATCTGGTCTGCCTTGCGATATCGTTTTCTGCGATATTGAGATGCCGAGAATGGACGGTTTGGAACTCCTTTCTCGGATGCAGAAGGATGCGGTTTTGTGTGAATTGCCGATCGCGATGTTGACTTCTCGCGGTGCTGACAGACACCGCCAAATGGCTTACAGTTTGGGCGCGAAAGGCTATTTCACTAAGCCTTATTTGGAGGAGCAATTGCTTGATGCTGCTTCTCGGATGTTGAAAGGTGAGGTTGTTGGTGCTCCGGTTGTTGTGTAATGTGTAAATCTGCGTTTATCTGCGGTTGAAAAAGGGGAATTTTTTAACCGCAGATGAAAATGGATTAACGCGAATTAACGCAGATAATGTCTAATTCATCTGCGTTAATCTGTGTTCATCTGCCTTTATCTGCGGTTAAAAAAAGGGAATTTGTCGGGCCGCAGATGAAGATGGATTGACGCAGATTAACGCAGATTTAAATCGCGCTTTCGGTTTTGGTGGTAGGCTGGGAAAGTGGGGTGTAGCGGAAGGGCGATCGAGGTTATGAATGGACGCTGAAGAACTTTTAGAAAGATATGCCAAAGGTGAACGAAGCTTTCAGTCGGCTATGCTCAGAGGTGTAGACCTCAAAGGTGCAGACTTAAGTGGGATAGACTTAAGCTCTGCAAACTTGACAGCAGCCGAGTTGAATGAGGCAAACCTAACCGGAGCAACGCTTAAGAGTACAAATCTCACCAAGGCATCTCTGACAGGTGCAAATTTGAGCGGGTTAGTAACATCTTATTATGCAAATTTCACTTATTCACATTTGTGCGGTGCTGACTTAAGTAAGGCTAATTTGAATAATGCTAATTTTAGTAATGCCAACTTGAATGAAGCAAACCTAAGTGATGCCCAACTAACTGGTGCCAACTTCACTGAAGCATCCTTGATTGAAGTGTGTTTTAGTAGAGCTAAACTTAATAGTGCAAACCTGACTCAAGCAAACTTGACTGAAGCAGACTTAAGTCGGGCAGATATAACTGGCTTAACAATCAAAGATACTAATCTTCAGGGAGCAAAGCTGCGCGGTGTGAATTTGTCTGAATATGACTTGTCGGGTATCAATCTAGCAGAAGCCGATTTAGCTGGAGCCGAATTGATAGCAATAAATCTGAGAAACGCTTGTTTGCAGGGTGCAAATTTAGAGAGGACAGGTCTTCAAAGAGCTAATTTGATGCGAGCTAATCTGGAGGGTGCTAAGCTTAAGAGAGCAGATTTGACTGATGCCAATACTTATGGTATGAACATCAAGGATGCAGACTTCACTGGTACAATCATGCCCGATGGAGAATTTTACAAACCGGAAACCTCTCAACAAGAATCCCAAAAAGTGATATCTATGACGCGCAAAATTATTCGTACTGACAAAGCACCGGCACCCGTGGGCCCTTACAATCAAGCCATTGCCGCTACGGGCACTATGCTGTTTGTAGCTGGTCAAATTGCGATCGACATTAGACTAAACGATATTGTCTATACCGACGACGTGGCAAAACAAACCGAACAAGTTATGGCAAATCTCGAAGCCATTCTCACAGAAGCCGGCGCTACTTGGTTGGATGTGGTAAAAACTACGGTTTTCCTCAAAGATATGAATGATTTTGCTGCTGTGAATGCGGTTTATGGGAAATATTTTGATGCGGAAACTGCACCGGCGCGCGCTTGTGTGGAAGTTTCGCGTTTGCCGAAAGATGTGTTAGTTGAGATTGACTGTATTGCGGTTATTTGATTTCATCTTCTTTTAGATGTCAGACTTTTTCCAGAAGTCGGGCATCTGGAATTCTGTTTTTTTAATGTTTTTGCAGTTGGGAAACTTGAATTTTCGGCAATTCTTTCCATTCGGGTTCAATGGGTGAGTAGCAACAGTAGCACACCGCTAAACAGTCGTATTCAGCATTCGGAATTTCAGGCGTGTACTCTTCTACGCGCGACACTTCCCAATCTCCCCAGCAAACGTGAGTGCTGGCTGCAGGGAATTTAGGATCGGCACTCTCCTTAAATTGGGCAAAGTTTCGCAGGCGATCGCCCGTTTGAGGCAGAGGTTTGTCTGAGTAGTCGTAGTGTTCTGCTAGGATGCTCGTAAGAGCACCCGTATGGGAAAGCAGTCTATCCTCCCATCCAGGGGAAGAAAGCGATTCAGTTTTGAAAATGATCAACCGTTTTGGCATTGATTTATTCCTCTCTCTCATGTTCGGGTTCGTATGGACTCGGTGGAAACTCTGTCAACCCTTCAAAGACACAATCAACCTTAAGTATAGAATTGTTTGTTTTTTCCCATCCGATTAATTCCCATCCCTGACGCTTGGCCATTTGAGCGCATTTCTCAGGATCAGTTGCACTATGACGGCTAATATTCTCTTCGGGATCGTAGCGTGGTCTTGAAGTCATCTTTATCTGCGTTTTTCTACAGACGCTGATGAAAATCAAACCTGCTATCTTCACCTGCGATGTCTGCGGTTTACAAGCCTAGATCATATCATTTATAGTAACTATCTAAGCATACTTTATATTTTATTCAGTCCCCCTCTGCTGGGACTTCATTTATGTAGTTGCGGTTTCAACCGCCGAGGGTAAAGTGCGCGACTGTCTTAACTTCTACAGCCGATCGCACTTTGTCGATCTGTCGCTGTCGCGCACCCTACTCCTAAATAAATCTGAAACTATCAGATTTAATCTCAATTAGCAACTAACAATTACTAATTGCCAGTTACCAATTAGCAATCAGCAATTACTCTACAAGCAATTACCAATTACCAACTCTCAACTATTTATTCAGCGCTTCGCGGGCGGCTACCGCTTCGTCGGGATGAATATTCAAGCGGGTCAAATTAATTCGACCTTTGTTGTCAATTTCTCGCACTTTGACAATCACTTCATCGTTCACAGCTAACTCGTCTTCCACTTTCCCGACGCGGTAGTCCGCTAACTGGGAAATGTGAATCATGCCTTCTTTTCCTGGCAAAATTTCCACAAAAGCGCCGATCGGAATAATTCGAGTTACACGGCCGACATACACGTCTCCTGCATTCAACTTGCGCGTCATGCCTTGGACAATGTTGTAAGCCCGCTGAGCTTTTTCGCTGTCGTTGCCAGCAATTGTCACGGTTCCGTCATCTTCGATGTCAATTTTGACACCGGTTTCTTCGGTGATGGCTTTGATCGTTTTGCCACCAGGCCCAATTACCAAACCGATAAATTCCGGATCGATTTTCAGGGTTAGCAAACGCGGTGCAAACGGCGACATTTCCTTGCGGGGAGTGTCGATGGTTGCCAGCATTCTTTCTAAAATGTGCAGTCTGGCCGGTTTGGCTTGGCGGATGGCGGTGGCAATCACATCTAAGGGCAAACCTTTGATTTTCATGTCCATCTGCAAAGCAGTAATCCCGGTGTCGGTACCGGCTACTTTGAAGTCCATGTCGCCTAAAAAGTCTTCAATTGCCTGAATGTCAGTCAAAATTCGGACTTCATCGCCTTCTTTAATTAAGCCCATTGCCGCGCCACTGACGGGTTGGGAAAGGGGAACGCCTGCATCCATTAATGCTAGCGTTGAGGCGCAAACTGAACCCATTGAGGTGGAACCGTCGGAAGAAAGGATTTCTGAAACTACGCGAATCACGTAGGGGAAATCTTCTTTGGAGGGCAAAACCGGCAGTAAAGCGCGTTCTGCGAGGGCTCCGTGACCGATTTCTCGGCGTCCGGGCGATCGCATCGGCTTGGTTTCTCCTACCGAAAACGGCGGGAAATTGTAGTGATGCAAGTAGCGTTTGTCTTGCTGCGGGTGCAAGTCGTCTCCTAAATCTTGGGCGTCGCCTGGGGTTCCCAGGGTAGCTGCAGACAAGACTTGGGTTAACCCCCGATTAAACAACGCACAGCCGTGTACTCGCGACGGCAGCACCCCTACGCGACAAGAAACGGGTCGCACCTCGTCTAGCTTGCGCCCGTCTACGCGGATGCCATCTTCGAGGATCTGCTTCCGCATCATTTTTTTGGTAACGTCTTTGAAAACGTTGCCAATTGTCTTGCTGTTGGCGCTGGCGGCTAGTTTTACCGGATCGTCTTCCGAGAGTTCGGCGATCGCAGATTCGACTGCATTTGCCTTAACTTCGTCCAAAGCTGCATTGCGCTGATTTTTGTCTTGTTCAAATTTAGACAAAATCAAGCGGATTGGGGCTTCGGCGCGATCGCGAATAAAGGTTTCCAGGGCCGAATCTTGCGATGGTCGTTCCTCTACCACCAAATCGATGCCCAATTCCGCCATAATTTCGCGCTGGGCTTGAATCAAGTCACAGGCTGCTTCATAGCCGAAGTCGATCGCCTCGATGATATCCTGTTCCGGCAATTGGTTTGCGCTGGCTTCCACCATGATTACTCCATCAGGAGAACCGGCTACCACCAGATCCAACTCGCCTTCTTTGATTTCGCTGTAGGTGGGGTTGATGATGAAATCGTCCCCTACCAAACCGACTCGCACTGCCGCCATCGGCCCGTAAAACGGCATTTTCGCCAGCAGTATCGCCACCGAAGCCCCCGTCACCGCCAAAACGTCCGGCGGCACTTGTTCGTCCATCGAAACCGTTGTTGCTACAACTTGGATGTCATCTCGCAGCCAGCTTGGAAATAGCGGGCGCAGCGGTCGATCGATCAAACGGCCAGTCAAAGTCACTTTTTCCGGGGGACGCCCTTCCCTGCGCAAAAATCCACCGGGAATTTTACCGCCAGCGTAGAGTCTCTCTTCGTAATCCACCAACAGGGGCAGGAAATCAATTCCTTCTCTCCCCTGCGATCGAGTCGCTGTCACTAAAACCGCCGTGTCACCTGACTGAATCAAAACTGCACCGCCTGCTTGAGGCGCTAGTAAACCAATCTTCAGTCTAATATCCCGTCCATCGAAGGATATTGACTTGTCTATCTCTACCATGTAGCACTGCTTCCTTATCTACCACATTCTTTCTCTGTCGGGATCGTAACATTACCACAGGATGTTTGAGAGTCCGACGCCAAAACACAGGGATAATCGCCTGGCGATCGACTGTCTGCGTCTCGATTGTAAGCATTTATACTCTAGAATTATTTTTTGCACTCAGGGGTCGATTCTCCGGTCGATCGCCCGCTAAACGCCTTCCATAGATGGTACGATGAATTTTCATTTGCGAATGGGGACGTTGAAGGAAGAAGAATTTAGTTATCTAGGACACGGAATAAGCGGTAAGGTGCGAACGGATAACCTAAATATACAGGTTCTACCTAATTCCTGGGTGGCTCTAAATATCCTCGGTTTGTTTTAAATAAAATTTTCATAAATCCCATTTAAATGCTTTAGTCAACCTCCCAATTTAAAAAATATCAGGATTAAAAACATGGCAATTTTACACGGTAGTTGGATATTAGAAAATAAAAAAAGCTGCTTATTTATTTGGGGAGAAACTTGGCGAAAAATAGGGACAATTAACACCCTAGAATCGGGGAGAAATTTACCGCATCCCTTAGCAATGACAGAATCTGAATTTAAGACTTTCCTAAATTCCTTGCAGCAGTCGGGAAAACTGGATTGGCAATTACCGGAAACTGCCGAAAGTCCACCGGAAAAAAGCAAGAAAAATCGGCGATCGCCTAAAACTCAAAACGCAGAAATTACCGCCCCAAACTCCTCAATTAAAAGGGAAATTCGGGCGATCGCACTTCCCACCAAAATCTCAGAATCGAACGTAAATCTGATGCCGCAGCACTCAGCAGCAGCACTTGAGGAACCGCCCCAAACCGAGGAAATTTACCTTTATCCCTGGCAAGTCGAGGGTTTTTGTCTCAACCCTCAAGCAGCTTTTGTTTTCTTGCAATCACTACCGCTTAACAGCACGGAACCAGACTCTTTTGTCGGCTCAGATTTGCGTTTTTGGTCTCATATTGCTAGGTGGAGTTTGGATTTGTTGGCAAGATGCAAATTTTTGCCTGGATTGGAGAAACAGTCCGACGGTTCTGCTATTGCCAAATGGCAACCCCTGTTAGATAGTTCTACAGACATACTCCGCTTCGCAACTTTTGTTAAGCAAATGCCGACGGCTTGCCGAACATATCAATCGAAGGAAGAAGGAAGTTCGGCAACGGATTCTGTAACGGATGTAACGGATGTAACGGATGTCAGAAAGAAGGAAGAAGGAAGTTCGGCAACGGATTCTGTAACGGATGTAACGGATGTCAGGAAGAAGGAAGTCGGAAGAAGGAAGAAGGAAGAAGGAAGAGGGGAAAAAGAAGAAGAATCCAGTCAATTACCTTTAGCGGTGGATTTGCTGATGGGGCCGGAGGAATTGGTGTTAGGCTTTTTGAGTAGTATTGTAGATAGTCAAGTGCGATCGGCTGCTAGCTCTACTTTAGACATCAAAATAGTTTCTCCTGTGCGCGAATGGCAGCAAGCTTTGCAGCAAGAATCTGGGATAGTTCAAGTAGAAACAGCAGCCTTGGAAAACTTGGCAACCAAGCTGACTGCTTGGACTGCACCGCTGCAAAATCAATTATCTCAACAAAGTCAATTTCGCACTTGCTTTCAACTCATTCCGCCGTCTCCTGGTAAAGCCAACTGGAGTTTAAATTATTGCTTGCAAGCAGCAGATGAAGCGGAATTTTTGGTAGACGCGACAACTATTTGGAACAACTCAGTCGAGCGTTTGGCTTATGCGGGGCGGACAATAGAATTGCCTCAAGAAACTTTGCTCAGCGGCTTGGGTTTAGCCTCTAAACTTTATCCGTTAATTGAACCGAGTTTGCAAGCACAGCGACCTCAATCTTGCCAATTAAATCCGCTGCAAGCTTACGAGTTTATTAAGTCTGTAGCTTGGCGGTTTGCTGATAGCGGGTTGGGCGTAGTTTTGCCGCCGAGTTTGACAAAGACGGATGGTTGGGCGAGTCGTTTGGGTTTGAGCATTCAAGCGGAAACAACCCCCCCCAACCCCCCCTTAGTAAGGGGGGGCGCTGGAGAAACTAACCCCCCCTTAGTAAGGGGGGGCAAGGGGGGGTTGGGATTGCAAAGTCTGCTAAATTTTAAGTGGGAATTGACGATCGGCGGACAGCGCCTTTCTAAAGCAGAATTTGACAGATTGATCGCGTTGAATTCGCCTTTGGTGGAAATTAACGGCGAGTGGGTGGAGTTGCGCGCGCCGGATGTGAAAGCGGCTCAAACTTTTTTTGCCAGCCGCAAAGAGCAAATGACTCTTTCTTTGGAGGATGCTTTGCGTTTGGCCTCGGGCGATTCTCAGATGATCGAAAAATTGCCTGTGGTGAATTTTGAGGCTACGGGTCAACTTCAGGAATTGTTGCATACTTTGAGCGATAATCAAGCGGTAAGTGCGATCGCAACTCCGGCTAGTTTCCGAGGACAATTGCGGCCTTATCAAGCCCTAGGAGCCGGCTGGTTAGCATTCTTAGAACGCTGGGGTTTGGGCGCTTGTCTCGCGGACGATATGGGAACTGGTAAATGCGCTTTACCACAAAGCTTGCTATTTGTCAATGGCTTTTTACAAAAAGCTGAAAAAATATGGGAAGCTTATGCCGGAAAAACAGAATTCGACGGTGAGGGCTTTTGGTCTGAACCTAACGAGCAATTACTGGTAAATTCCATAAATCAGGAAACAGGCAAAATTGTACAGGCGACTATTCGACGGCTTTACCGCCAGCAAGTGCAAGAAAAGTTGCGAACAATCAAACTACAAGATGGTAGCAGCATCACAATTACCCGCCGCCACAAATTGTTAGGACGCGATGGCTGGACAAATGACCTCAAGGTTGGAGATTATGTTTGCGTTCCTGCTAAATTGTATTGGGAAGGAAAGCCGGAAGATCCCGATTTGCTCAAGTTTCTGGCTTGGCAGATTGCTGAGGGATATGAGCAGCGCGATCGGGCTGTACTCTCGATCGCACAAAAAGATGCGACAGTTCTGGAAGAGTTACGTGTCGCACTGCACCGGATCGGCGAAAAGTATGGGATAAAAATAAATAATCCTGCTGTTCGTACTCGTGCTCATCAGAGAGCAGCAGACTTGGTTGTATGCAGTCGAGGGTACCAAAGCTTTCTTGAGTCTAAAGGCTACGAGTGGGGGAAACTGTCAGCCGAGAAAAGCTTCCCACAATTTATCATGCAAGCCAATCTTGATAGCATTCGGATTTTTATCAAAAACTACTTTGATGCTGAAGGTTCTGTCATTCGTAAAATGCGGACTATCGAAATTAGCACCGCTTCGCCTTTAATCATCCAACAACTTTCTACACTGCTGCGGCGCTTTGGAATTTGGCTGCGAATCGCCACTAAACAGAAACGCGCCACCAATGGCAGCGGTATTTTTCGCACGTATTACATCGGCACTTTCGGCGGTAACTCAGCGCGCATATTTTTGCAGGAAATTGGTTTTGGCTATCCCGAAAAACAGCGTAAATTAGAGCAGATTTGCGAATCGGCTTGCAACACCAATGTTGAGGGAATTCCTGCTTCCGATCTCGTCGCTCGTGCAGTAGAAATTACAAAATTACCATTGCGCCATTTCGGAATGCACAATCCTGTTTATATTAACGGTTCCCAGCAGTTTTCCCGCATCAGTCTAGAAAAGGTGGTAGCAGGTATGGAAAATGTGCTTGGTGGTTCCGCAGAACAGGAGTACCGCCAGCTAAAGCCTTCTAAATGGACGAATCAGACCCTAGAGGCTTATGCAAATCTCAATGTAGCGCAGCTAGATACTCTCCGAGAAAATTTGCAACTTATACTCGATCGCGAAGTATTTTATTGCAGAATAGAAGAAATTGAGGATTTTGAGTACAGTGGGTGGGTCTATGATTTTGAGGTGGGCCAACATCACAATTTTGTTGCCAATAATATTTTGTGTCACAATACTGTTCAGCTAATTGCTTTTCTCCTGCATTTACAAGAAAAAGATTCCTTGGAAGGGCCGACATTACTGGTTTGTCCGACATCGGTATTGGGCAACTGGGAACGCGAAGTCAAGAAGTTCGGCCCGACGCTGAAAGTATTGCTACACCACGGAGACCAACGCGCTAAAGGCAAAGCATTTGCTGCGGCGATTAAAGGAAAGGATTTAATAATTACCAGTTACGCGCTGGTGTTTCGGGATGCGAAGGAATTTCAAGGCATTAAATGGCAAGGATTGGTTTTAGATGAAGCGCAAAATATTAAAAATTCCGAGGCGAAGCAGTCGCAAGCGGTGCGACAAATCGAGGCATCTTTTAAAATTGCGCTGACGGGAACTCCGGTGGAAAATAGACTGCAAGAATTGTGGTCAATTTTGGAGTTTCTCAATCCTGGCTATTTGGGACCGCGCAATTTCTTTCAGCGCCGATTTGCAATTCCGATCGAGAAATACGGAGATAGGGAATCATTGCAGACTTTGCGATCGCTCGTTCGGCCTTTCATCCTCCGCCGCCTGAAAACCGACAAAGAAATCATCCAAGATTTGCCCGAAAAACAGGAGATGACTGTATTTTGTGGGCTGGCGGCTCAACAGGGGGTATTATATCAGAAAATAGTCGAAGAGTCAATAGCTGAATTAGACTCAGCCGAAGGTATTCAGCGCCGGGGAATGATTCTGGCTTTGCTGGTAAAACTCAAGCAACTTTGCAACCATCCGGCTCTTGTGAAAGCAGAAGCTAAGCCGAAAGAATTGGAGATTAAAAGTCAGGAATCAGGGAAATTGCAGCGGTTGGTGGAAATGTTAGAAGAGGTGCTCGCTGAGGGCGATCGGGCTTTAATTTTTACTCAATTTGCCGAATGGGGAAAACTCCTGAAACCGCATCTAGAACAGCATTTAGGGCGAGAAGTTTTGTTCTTGTACGGAGGAATTCGGCAACAGCAGCGGGAAGAAATGATCGATCGCTTCCAGCACGACCCCCAAGGCCCGCCGATTATGATTTTATCTTTAAAAGCAGGCGGCACAGGTTTGAACTTAACCAGAGCCACCCACGTTTTCCATTATGACAGATGGTGGAATCCCGCAGTAGAAAATCAGGCAACTGACCGCGTATTTCGCATCGGTCAAACTCGCAACGTGCAAGTTCACAAATTTGTCTGCACTGGTACGTTAGAGGAGAAAATACACGATATGATTGAAAGCAAAAAAGCTCTAGCCGAACAAGTTGTCAGCGCCGGCGAAAACTGGCTCACCGAGCTAGATACAGACCAACTTCGGAATTTACTAATCCTCGATCGCAATGCTATCATAGAAACAGAAGAAGAATAATATAGCATTTCTCAGAAAGATGAGGTGCTATCGGTCATAGGGCATAGGCCTCCGTGGGCATAGGGCATACCTCACTTTCTTGAGAACCGCTATATAACCCATTCCCAACAGCATGACACGGAAGTCACGAATACACGGATAGCTGTTTTTTTCTTTCTGAATTCAACATCCCAATTACCAATGCCAGATGCCCAATGCCCCATGCCCAATTCCCAATTCCCAAATAAATGATTGACAGAGAATGGTGGACACAACAGTGGTTAGATTTAATAAATACCTACCGCTTCAAAAAGCGCTTAGAACGTGGCTGGCAATACGCGCGGGAGGGAAAAGTTCTCAGCATTAACTTCCCTAACCAAGAAGTAATCGCCCTAGTTCAAGGAACAGATCCCAAGCCCTATCAAGTTTCTTTAGGGCTCGACACATTGAGCGATGAAGATTGGGACTATGTGATTGAAAATATGTCGCAAAGAGCAGTTTTTTCAGCTAAATTACTAGCAGGAGAAATGCCACACAATATTGAGGATGTATTTGCGGCCGCCGGCAAAACGCTATTTCCGTTAAGTTTATCTGATATTCGATCGCGCTGTAGCTGTCCTGACCCCAAAAACCCTTGCAAACACATCAGTGCAGTATACTACTTATTGGGCGATCGCTTCAGTGAAGACCCCTTCGTACTCTTTCAACTGCGAGGGAGAACCAAAGAGCAAATCTTGACAGCACTCCGTCAGAGAAGAGGTACGCAAGGAGAGGAAAATTCCCAACTCAACTCCGGCGAAAATGCCCCCACTACGAATTCTAAATTGCCGAAGGTCGATCGCTTTTGGGAATACAACCAGCAGCTAGAATCATCTTTAGTAGTCATTGTACCGCCGCCCAGCAGCGAAACAGTATTAGATATCTTAGGCCCAATTCCCCTCGCACCCGACGGAAAAGGAACCGCTAGCAAATCCTCCCCTGCATCAGACGCCCTCAAGCAGCATTTTAGCAAAATCTACCAAGCAGTTAGCCAGCAAGCAGTTTTAGCAGCACTGAAACGGAGCGAAACAGATTAACAGATTATGCTTTCTTTAGTTCCCCTCTGCTAGGCAGAAAGTCTGTGTAGTTGCGGTTTCAACCGCCGACTATTCTATTCGTTTGTGCAAAGGCTAAGAGACCCTGTTTTTTATAAAATCTGCGAAAAAACTGGGTTTGTGGAAATTATAAATCACGTTAAAAAACCCGATCTTTTATACCACTTTCAATAAATAATGCACTACAAACGGATTTGAGGGCGGTTGTTCCACGGGGCATAATATAAGCCCTGGTTGGGGAATTCCCTTACAAATAGCATGACAATTACTGCCAGGAATTCATAATCTCTATCAATTCCTGGGGGCGTTCAATCAAAAAATCAGGATGTTGGGCAGCCAAAGCTTCCTGAGAATTAAAACCCCAACCTACAGCAATTACCTTAATTCCTGTTTTTTTAGCAGCGTCTATATCTCGAATTTCATCTCCCACATAAACGACTTGTTCAGGATTTATATTCTCTCTTCTTAGCCATTTATTAATAACTTTATGCTTACCAAAAGTGGAGCCAGAGTAAATAAAGGTAAAAATGCCTTGCAAACCGTTTCTTTCCAGGGATGTCCAGACATTTTCTCTTGAATTAGAGGTAATAATACCCAGTTGAAAACCACGTTTTTTCAACTCGAGTAAAACTTCTTTAATTCCCGGAAATAATTGAATGTTGGGAACTTCACTGTGCAACTCTGCTTTCAACCTTCTAATCAACAGGGGGAATTTGAAGATAGAAATGCCAGAATACTGAAGAATTTGCCAAGAATTTAAATTGCTCAGTTGAGCGAGTTCCTGTTTTGTCGCTGACTTAAAGCCGAATTCTGCTGACAAACGGTTGGTGATACTCAGAAGAATATCGATTGTATCTGCTAAAGTACCGTCAAAATCAAAAATAATTACTTTGGTCATTGAGTAAAAAAATCAGGAATAGGTAATCACTTCTATATTACCTATTCCCTCTTGCTTGTCACAAAAAAAAATGATGGCAACGGCGGGATTTGCACCCGCATCTCCTGGTATGCTCCAAGGAATTTTATCATCAGAACTATGGGTTTGAAACCCCGTCCTTTTAGGACGGCTTTACATTGAATTAAATCCCCTCGCGGGGTGGAGGGGTATGGTTGCCCCAAGGCGTGAGGTATGGTTGCCTCAAACTCCCATTTCTGGGGTAGAAGAGACGACCTGCCAGGTCGTCTGTACTTCGCCAATGTTTAGTGAGCTTGCGCCGGCTAGC
>NZ_JANMZH010000916.1:0-1344 GCF_031383065.1 Microcoleus sp. OTE_8_concoct_300
ACGCCACTGAGCTTGTAAGAGCAATCTCTCGCAAGCTGTATTGACCAGACCCCTTTTTCATAGGAGCCGTTATTTGGGTCACGACACCTCGAAATGCGAAGCTAGTTTCCCGCTCTGTCGTTTTCAATTAAACAGTTCTAAAGTCACTCTTTACAGTGTTGAAAACCTAACAAGCCCAAATAACCAGGTCGAAGCTAACATTACCCCGCAAGGGAGGACTGAAAATGTCTAATTTTGTTTTTGTTCTAGATACCGAAAAACGACCACTGAATCCGGTTCGTCCAGGTCTTGCACGTAGGTTGTTGAACACCGGAAAAGCTGCGGTATTTCGGAAGTATCCGTTTACCATCATTTTGAAAGTCGTGGCAACAGCAAACCCCGAATCAATCACTCTCAAATTAGATCCAGGCTCCAAAACTACTGGTATCGCATTATTGCAAGGCAAAAAAGTGATTTTTGGCGCTGAACTAACCCATCGTGGTCAAACCATCAAAGCAAGCCTTGAGTCCCGTCGTTCACTACGTCGCGGAAGACGTAGCCGTCATACCCGTTACCGTCAAGCAAGGTTTTTGAATCGTACCCGCAAAAAAGGTTGGCTAGCACCATCCTTGCAGCACCGAGTAGAAACAACCCTGACTTGGGTCAACAAATTACGAAAACTTGCGCAGATTGGTTTAATCATTCAAGAGCTGGTTAGATTCGACCTGCAACAATTAGAAAATCCTGAAATTTCAGGGGTCGAATACCAGCAAGGCGAACTACAAGGTTACGAGGTTCGGGAATATTTACTCAACAAATGGAATAGAAAATGCGCTTACTGTAGTCTTGAAAATGTACCTTTGCAAGTTGAACACATTCATCCCAAAACCAAAGGCGGCACGAATCGCATCTCGAATCTCTGCCTTGAAGAGTGAAAAGTGCAATCAAAAGAAGGGTACTCAAGCTATTCAGCAATTCTTGGCAAAGAAACCTGATATTCTGAAGTGCATTCTTTCGCAAGCAAAGCGCCCACTCAAGGATGCTACTGCCGTGAATTCAACTCGATGGGCATTGCTTTCTCGACTAAAAGAAACAGGAATATCTGTTTTAACAGGTTCGGGCGGATTGACCAAGTTCAACCGCACTCGATTTAAACTACCTAAGACCCATTGGCTTGATGCAGCCTGTGTGGGTCAGGCTGCATCCCTAGAAATCCTCACAAATCAACCACTGCTAATCAAGGCAACTGGACACGGAACTCGTCAAATGTGTCGCACAGATAAATTTGGCTTTCCATCTCGGTACGTTCCGAGAAACAAGTTTGTCAAAGGTTTTCAGACGGGCGACATTGTAAAAGCAGTCGTC
>NZ_JANMZH010000586.1:0-17952 GCF_031383065.1 Microcoleus sp. OTE_8_concoct_300
ACTTCGGACTTTGTACCCGCGCCGGCACATCTGTCAGTCCCGCCTTCTGCATCAGCGAAATCACCCCTATAGATAGAATTCCCCCAATAATTGCCCCAACAACTACCAGGATGAGAAAGACCTTTTGCAGAGTCTTTTTAGTAGCTGGGTGGTACTGTCTCGGCAATTCTTGACCTTGCTCGTCAACTTCTTGCTCCAGGGGGTCTAGCGGATTGGATGGATTTGAGTTAAAAGGATTGGGCGCTTGATTCATGGCTGGCTTTGGTTAAAGGAGATCAACAACTATTTTAACTTGCGATTTACCGTCGCAGCTTAAATAATACATTCTGATTTCACTCAAGACTCTATAAATTTTATTAAGATACCGAGAATTTTACCAACATTATTAATAAAATATTCCCTGGTGTCAATCTCGATCGCAATTCCTTCTAGTTTGAAAAATTTCCAAATACTCCCAGTTGTGACAACTCCATAAATTGTCTGAATGTCATTTTCTTGACGCTGGTTAAATATTTGTGCTGCGATCGTTTCTGCCATGCACTGTCCTAAGCCGGATTGGATGTTGTCATTTTTGGCTTCAACCAAGGCGATAACTGGGGATTCAATGACTAGCTGTTCCGGCGATCTGCTAATTAGAAAATCGCAATAACCGCTCAAACCCCTAGCAGCGTCTACATTGAATTCTCGACCGGAAAATAAACTCATCCGTTGCGGCAGCAGTTTTTTTATCTCAACTAATATGGGCGCGACAATTAGCTCGGAGCGAGCTTTCTCGGAATTAATTTCTAGTGCTAAAGGCAGATTGAATTGCAAAGTTTCTTGCAAAAAACTGCTTGGTTCTACTTCGGGAATGTCAGCAAACAAGCCCATCTTGCTCGACAAGGCGATGCCGAAAGTTGCCTTAATTTGTTCTATGCTAAATTGGCTGTAGGGCATTTCACTGCCTCTGGCGAAAAAATAAGTGTTTTTAAGAAGCTAACATTATATCACTTGAGGCGCTAAAATTTGAAGCGGGGGTATTTATATACTTGCCTGCTTGTCCAATGCTTTCTGTCAAAGACAATTACTATGACGTTACGCGAACTTCAAGACCTAGCACTGAGGTTGTCTGCCGAAGAGCGATGGCAGTTGATCGATGCCTTGATGCGCTCGCTCCAACCGAAACCCCGATCGAAGGTGAAACCGAAGGGTTTAGCCGCGAGTTTAATTGGCATTGCGAAAACGGACGCGCCACCACCTACAGATGCCGAAGTAAAGGCAATGTTGGATGAGCGGTTAGTGCAAAAGTATCTGTGATGAAAGTTTTATTTGATACCAATATTTTACTGGATGCAATGCTTGCACGCGAACCTTTCGTAGCGGATGCTGCTTTTTTACTGAATGCAGTTGAATCTGGGCGAGTTGAAGGGTTTATGTCGGCGACAACGGTTACGGATGTGCATTATTTGGTTGGACGACAAACCAAGAGTTCTGAAGCTGCGATTGCCGCCGTAACTCGACTTTTGGCATTGATGGAAATTTGTGCGGTGGATAGAGAGATTCTGGAACAAGCGATCGTGCTGGGATTGCCGGATTTTGAAGATGCGGTACAAATAGCGTGTGCGATCGAGTTAGAGTTAGAGGCGATCGTTACTCGGGATGTGAATGGATTCGCAGGGTCGCCGATTCCCGTTTTGTCACCTCAAGAACTGAGAAATCGGTTGCTCTAGCAGAGGGCTGAATAAATTAGGCGATCGGTGTTTCATCCCCGGCTTCAAAGCGCGGAAATGAAACACTTACAAAATAAGGTAGAAAATATCTGTTATCCTTCTGCTTTTGACAAACGATCGAGAGAAATTGTTGCCGCCTTAGATACTTGAGAATTGCTGTCTTTTTCTAAGTATTTTAAAGCCGAAACGCTCTTAACACTCGGCAAATTGCCCAAAGCTTCAGCCAGCCTCTGGCGGATCAGCCAATCTTCCGACTGAGCAAAATTGAGGATGCGATCGATCGCCCCAATTTCCTTAATTTCCCCCAAAGCCGAAATTGCCGCCTGCTGGATCACCACTTGCTCGCTGTCGAGAGCTTTTAGCAGCACGTCGCGAGCCCGGGGATCTTTGAGATTCCCCAGAGAAACAGCAGCACTGAAGCGCACCAGCCATTGAGTATCTTCGTAAAAAGCCCGCACCAAAGCATCAAAAGCTCTGATATCTTCCAGATAGCCCAAAGCACCAGCAGCGTCAGCGCGAATGCCGTAATCTGGGTCTGTTTCTAGCAATTTGACTAGAATGGGATAGCACTCTGCTGTCGGTTTGACCCCAAGAGCAAACACAGCCATCGAGCGCACCTGCAAACTTTCGTCGTTCAACACCTTTTTAATCAAAGGCACCGCAATAGCTGCCGGCACGTTCCGCAAGTTTGCCAAAGCCACCATTCGATCGGCTGAATTTTCGCTTTCTAACTTGGCGGCAATTTGCTCTAAGCTTAAAGTTGTCATTATGGATAAATCTTGTAGTAAAACTTTACATTCGGGTTATTTTGATTATAAGGGAGTCTCAGGAGAAAAGCAGGCAGTAAAAACCGCCCTGCGTATTTGAGCAAGCGTGAGATTGCGAATGAGTGACACCATTAATCTAAAGCTGAGATTGCGTAGAAAAAATCAATTAGAAGTCTCTTATTTAAATCCCAAGCACAGGCGAGGTGTTTGTGCCGTTCCCCAAGGCTTTGCCCGATAGTTAGCCGCCCTCTGACAACTTGCAATCAACTATGCCCTTTTACCACCCGCCCTTTTACTCCTCAGCCTTAGAACAAGCGATCGATCGCTACCCCCTCACTGCCGGGCCACAAACTTCCTTAGCAGTGGCGATCGCCCTGATGAGTCAGTTGCAAAACAGTTGTCCCCTAGTCAAAATACCTTTACCCTCAGACCGGGGAGTGATGAACGAAGGGTCCGCGCCGGAAAAGGTGCGGGCCCACTGCGTGCTCGTCGTGAAGAACCAGCAAACTATTACCACAGGCAACTTCTCCACCCACCCCAGAGAAGGGCTGTTAATCGGCATATTAACTCCCGCCGACGTTGTGAGGCTGATAGCTTCAGGCAAAATAGACACTCAGCAAAAAGTAGCCCTGCACAAAATACCAATTTCCGAAGTGATGTCCCCGGTGCCGGTCTCCCTGACAGAATCCGATGACCAAGACGTGTTTACCGCTTTATCCTTATTTCGCCAGCACCGCATTCGGTATTTGCCGATCGTTAATCAATTGGGCCACTTGGTAGGAGTCTTGACGCGGGAAAGAATTCGCCAAGTATTGCAGCCTTCAAACATTCTCAAATTGCGGCGGGTAGCAGAATTGATGACTACGCCAATTACAGCGCCCCACACCGCCTCGCTCCAGAGCATAACCGAACTGATGTCAGAGCATCAAGTCAGTTGCGTAGTCATTACAAAAAACAAAGAATTAACAATGGAGAAGCCCAAAGATGACTATACCTCCATTTTTCACTATTCCTTTCACCAACCCCTGGGAATTCTTACCGAATACGACATCGTGCAGGCACAATTTCTCGAGCTAAAATTCGACCAAACCCCAGCTCAAAAAGTCATGAGAACTCCCCTGCAATTTCTCCAACCTTCCGATTCCCTGTGGACGGCGCACAAAGAAATGCAGCAGCAACAAGTGCAGCGGTTGGTCGTGTGCGGGGGGCGCGGAGAAATGTTGGGAATTATTACTCAGACCAGCTTGCTCAGAGTCCTCGATCCTACCGAAATGTACCGAGTTGTCAAACAGTTGCAGCAGTCGGTTTATCAACTGCAAGCCGAAAAAGTGGAACTGCTGCAAAACCGCAACGCCAAACTGGAACAGCAGGTGCGGGAACGGACTGCAAAACTCCACGAACAATTGCAGCGCGATCGGCTGTTAACTCACATTTCCTTGCGGATTCACCAATCCTTAAACCTCGAAGAAATTCTCCACGCCAGCGTCGATGAAGTCCGCCAAGTTTTGCAAGCTGACCGAGTAGCAATCCTGCATTTAGAGTCGAGCAATTCCGGCATTGTAGTAGCAGAATCCGTTGCCGAAAATTGGCCTTCAATCTTGGGAGAAATCATGCCCGATAATATTTGGCAAGAATCTGCTTCGGTGATCGAACAGGAAATTTATGCCGTCCCCGACATCGACCAAGCCGGTTTGAGCGCCGAAAAATATGCGCGGTTCCAGCAAGCGCAAATCAAAGCTTATTTGATTGTACCTATTTTGCAAGACGGCAATTTGTGGGGGATGATGTGCGTCCATCAGTGTTCCCTATCTCGGCAGTGGCAGCCTTCGGAAGTGGATTTGCTGCTGCAACTGGCAACTCAAATCGCGATCGCCATTCAGCAAGCCCAACTCTATCAGCAAGTGCAAAATCTCAACACCGATCTCGAACGCCAAGTCCAAGAACGCACCGCCGAATTGCAGCAAAAAGTTCACGAACTCCAGCATTTAAACGTCCTCAAGGATGAATTTCTCAGCACAGTTTCTCACGAATTGCGGACGCCTTTAGCTAATATAAAAATGGCTATTCATATGCTGAGAATTTCTCCCACGCCAGACCGGCGCCAGATTTATCTAGAAATTTTAGAAACAGAATGTACTAGAGAAACAGATTTGATTAATGCTTTGCTAGATTTGCAGCGGCTCGAAGCCGCAACTTGCCCGATCGACCTCGAACCAGTAAACTTAGAAGTCTGGCTGCCTACTATTATCGACCCGTTTTACACCCGAGCCCACGACCGCCACCAGCATTTGCGAGTAGAGTGCGATCGCCACCTCCCCACGATTAGTTCCAACCGCGCTAGTTTAGGACGAATTTTAGCAGAACTCCTCAACAATGCCTGCAAATATACTGCCAATGACGGCCAAATTTATCTGAAAGTTGAGTGCAAAAACGGAGACTGGGAACAAGGAGGACAAAGGAAAAATTCGCGACAAGCAAGTGCTCAGGCTTCAGAAATCCAATTTACACTCAGCAATCAATCGTCCATTTCCATAGAGGAATTGCCTCGAATTTTTGAGAAATTTTATCGAGTTCCCAACGCCGATCCTTGGAAACAAGGAGGTACAGGTTTGGGTTTAGCTTTGGTTCAAAAACTTGTCGAACAGTTGCAGGGAAAAATTGAGGTTGAAAGCAGCAATGGCTGGACTAATTTTACCGTCACATTTCCTACCAAGCCGGATGGAAATTAGTCCGCCATCAGTCGATTTTAGATTTGAGATTTTAGACGGGGGCGTAAAACGTTCGGCGAGGGCTCTCCGTCGAAGGATTTGAGATTTTAGATTTACTCCACAGATGAATCTGGGACCTTGAACAAGAGTCTAAAATTTTGGGATCTCCACGACTCCTGTCGGGGGCTTGTATCCCTTTTGGGGTGGGGTCATCTTTTTTGGCTCTCACTCTTTTTCGGGAGCTAGTTTGGGGATGCCAGAGGGTGCTGGTGAAAAATTCAAATATTCATTTTTATCTTCAACAACTGATGATTTAGATGGTTGATACCTCTTGCCTTTGGTCGCATGATTCGCAACTGTGCCCAAGCAGGGTATGCCAAAATTTTCTAATTGACTGAAAACTTTTTTGACTACAGAAAAGCTGACCTGGCGAATTGCGACAACCAGCAGTATTCCATCTGTGCGCGCCGCTAAAAAATTAGCATCTTTACTGTCAACGAGCGGCGGCGTATCGTAGATAACTAAGTCAAATGTTGCCTGAAGTTCTTCCATTAAATACTGCATCTGAGATGAGGCTAGCCGTCTGGCAGTACCGGGAATAGGGAGACCGGCAGTTAATACAAAAAGATTATCTGCTAGAGGCGATCGCTGGATAATTTCATTGGGTTGGTTTTGATTGTCTAGCAAGTTGCTCAATCCCTTGACATTAGGCAGTTCCAACAGCAAGTGCAGGCTGGGCGAATGCAAATTCGCGTCTACTAACAGCACTCGCTGACCCGCCAGCGCTGCCACGTGAGCTAAGTTTAAAGCAACGGTAGATTTGCCTTCGCCAGCTGTAGCCGAACCAACTGCCAAAGAGCTAATCGTTCGATTTGAAGAAAGAAATCGGATATTAGTATAAAGAGAGTCAAAAGCTTCTATAAATTCCGAAGCATTTTTCTTATTACGCTCTTTTCCTTCAAGATAAGCATAGGCATTAGCAATAGAAGGCGGGAAATTTTTAGCATTTTTGTATCGAGGAATTTCTCCCAATAAAGGCGCTTCAAGCGCATCTTTAACGTCATCCGCACAGTAGAAAATATTGTGCAACTTTTCAATGAGGATAGCCGATCCCAGACCCAAAACTAGCGCCGCCAAAATTGCGATCGCGTATTTGTTTTTATTGTTCGATGCAAGTGGAATCAGGTTGCCCTTAGGATCTCGCGGTATCTGTGGTTCAGAAACGATTTCCCAAGGTACTTGGCTTTGAGCTGCTTGGACGCGCAGAGTTTCCCGCTGACTTAAAAGTTGATCGCGAGTGCGGGCGGCGATGTCTAATTGCTGTTGCAGTTCGTTGTAGCGGCGGGCTATACTGGGAAATTCTCTGGCTTGTAGGCTCAAATCGTTTTTAGTTTGGGCTAGCGCCTGATTGCGAGCTTCTAAGACTTGAAGTTGGTTGGCAGTATCAACCAATTGTTTAATCAAGCCTATGCGAATCGAATTTTGAAAATTCTGAACTTTAGAATTGGCTGCCGTGCCTACTAAATTTTGCCCCAAAATTCGCTGCGTTTGCTGGTTGAGCAAAGCTACTAAATTTGCCCGCTTGCGCTCTAAAGCTTCCACTATAGGGTTAGCAGATTTAAAACGAGCTGTTTCTACAGCAATCTGACCTTCTACTTCCTTAACCTTAGCCAGCAAGTCTTTATATTGAGGTTCTTCACTTAAAGCGGAAGCGGCAATAGCTTCATCTGGTGTAAAATCTAATTGTTTTTGCAAGTTAGCGTACAGCGTTTTCTGTTCTTGCTGCACCCTTTGAGTTTCTAACTCTAAAGCTTCTATGGTGCGAATTTGCTGGAGCAATTGCGCGCCTTGTTCTTTAGGATCGGTAATCTTTTGCTGCTGCTGTATCATCTGTAACTGCGACTTCAGGTCATTTACGCGCTTATTGAGTCCCGGAAGCTGGTCTTCAATAAATTTAACACCTTCACCAATGCGAGTCTTGCGTTCGTCAAGACTGTACTTTAAATATTTCTTTTTAGTTTCTTGTAAAATAAACTCAACTAATTCAGGCTTCTGCCCGATGAAGCGAACTTCCAAAATTTTAGTTAGCGTCAAATCATCTACTCCGATGCGCAAAACGACTAATCCGTTTTTAATAAAGTCCTGGGTAACTTCTGGATATCGTTTTTGGACTTGTTTAGCAATAGCCGACAGCATCTGAGGACTCTGGAGAATTTCAAGTTGAGTTGGGTAGTCCAAACTAAAAAAATCTCGACTAGGCACTCCCCCCCCGTCGCCGCGATTGGCGAGGGCAGAGGGGTCAGCAATTCTTGCCTCCGTTGTCACGGGTTCCACTAGCATCCGAAAATCGGCTTGATATGTTTTCTTACCTCCCTTGATCTGATAATGAGTTGCAGCGGCTATTAGACCTATAATCCCAATAATGATTAGGGCTTTTCGCTGAAAAGTCCTGAACAAGGGCTTTAGATTCAATGTTTTCTGAGGCTGCGCGCTTAACTCTTCTCCCTCGTCAACGGAAAATTGCTGCACCTGTCGGCTCTGGTTGCTAATGGGTACGATATGAGCATCCTGTTCTCTTTCCATGTTGACCTCTTTGAGATTTTTTTGGTAAAATCAGCTTTGTTCTGCGAGCCTTCTGCTTGATACTTTGAGCATTGGCTTAAGGATATCACAGGAGATTCTTGGTTAGTCGAGCCGACTTCCTTCTAATAGTTCTCACTACTTTCACATAGTATACAAAAATAACTAAATCCCTATGCTGTGCCGGCTGCAAAAGTTTTTTTGCAACTGGTTGAGAGTTGTATCCGACTGCATTTGGTCTGCTGCGTTGTGCTTGTATTTAGGGGTTTCGGGTGGCGAAGCAAACTTTTTCGGGTCTCGCTCAGCTTCGCTGCCGGGGGCGCAATAACTTTACCAAAATTTTACAATGGATCGTAACACCTCAGCCACCGGTTGCGCGGGTATTGCCTTGTCATCTCTGCCATTTTTCTGTTCGCCTGCGGCGGCAGCAGCACCTGTTAACTTACCCGCTAACTGACAGGCTAAAAAGTTTTCCATTTTTCATGTAGATATAATTAGCAGCATTCAGCCGATTTTTGGAACGGCAACTAATCGAATCAATTTCCGATTAAAATCAGTCTCTTCTTTTAATTATAAACTTTTTGAGGAGCTGGATGACTGCTTAAGTCTATATAATTATTTATCACTCCCATTTTATCACAAACTTCTCTCAAGAGTGAGCTACAGACATAAAATTTAATAATTTGTGTTCTCAAACTCGATCGACATCTCGAAAAAATCAAGCCTTCTGGCTCTTTCTACCGTTCGGGATGGTGCGGAGCAATGTTAGGTTTTTTCGTAGAAAAACTAGGTTTCTGGGTTCCTGGGCTATTACTAAAACTATCGCTTTTATAGCAGAAGCAAGAAGGAAGTTCCGCAACGGATTCGCTTTTTGAGGATTGAACAGATGTAACGGGTGGATGTTGAAGAAAGAAGCGAGAAGGAATAAAAGCAAGGATTTCAGCAATTAAAAACCTCCTCACCGTCGGGCGCGGTTCCTCGATTCGCCATCGGAGCAAGCTATAGCAATCCCTTCGGGAAACGCGCCACGTTTTTTTTTGTTTGAAGGAACTGATGAAAGAGGCAGATGACAAATCCGTAAAAGAGGAGGATAGAAAGAATTCGCCAGTAATGGGAGGATTGCTATAGATGCCGGGATTAGCTGTTTGTAGTTGTTACTTTTGGATTTTACTAATTACCCATTACTGATTAAACCTTACTGATTTTCTGCTTTTTTTTCTCGAAGTTTCAACAAAATTTCTGCATGAACTTCGCGACTAATCGGATAAAAATATGTCAGAATCATGCCAGCAATTAAAGCAATTGTCGGCAGCGGCCCGATCGCAACTCGAATCGCAAACAGTGCAGAATCCGGCTGTACGGGCGCAGCCTGTCCCTGAATAGTGGCGAGAAATCCAGCTCTTTCTAATGCTTGTCCTACTAACCACAAGCCGAGCGCCAAACCGATTTTTTGCAACAACACCATAAACGAATAAAACACGCCTTCGCGTCTTTCTCCTGTTTGAAGCTCGTCGAGTTCAATGACATCCGGTATCATCGACCAAGGTATTAGATAAGCAGTGGAAACTCCGACACCTGCCATGACTGCTAGCAGGTACATCTGGACTACTTGTCCTGGTTGCAGAAAAAATAGTCCGGCTTGTGCGATTATCCACAAACTCATGCCCATAAAATAAACGGCTTTTTTGCCATATCGCTCGCTGACTTTACTCCAAACAGATAACATGGCGAGTGCAGTGCCTTGAACTGCGATCGCAGTTTGGGTAAAAGTTGCTGACGGCAGTTTCATCCAGTCGATTACAAAGTAGGGCAAAATAGAAGCAGTTAATTGCACTCCCAGCCAAGAACAGAGATAAATTCCAATTACGTACAAAAAAGGGCGATTGTTAAATGCAATTCGCACCTGTTCTCCCACCGGCAAGGATGTTGAATTGTCGGCTACTGGATTTTCTTGCAATTGAGAGAGTACGTGTTTGCGGGTTCCCAAAAAGCACCAGTACAAAGGCAATACTGAGATTACTGCACATAGTGCGCCTAAGATTAAGTATTTTTGGGTGTCATCTTTAACTATTGCAAAGATAATTTGCGCTATAATTAGTGACAAAATGCTGCCGCCGATCGAGAAAGAAAACCGGAAACTGTTAAGGCTAGTGCGTTCGTTGTAGTCTTGGGTTATTTCTGGGGTGAGGGCGGTGTAAGGCAGGTTGACGGCGGTGTAAGCCGTGTTAAACAAAATGGCGATCGCCACATAGTACCAAAATAGTATCGTTGGATCTTTGCTGGGAACAATCCACTGCAAAAAGAAGAAGATGCCGAAAGGAATTGCCCCGTAAACGATCCAAGGATATCGGCGCCCCCAGCGGTGAGATGTGCGATCGCTCAAAACCCCCACAATCGGGTCATTTATCGCGTCCCAAACCTTGCCGATCAGCAAAATGTTGCTAGCAGTACCCGCAGCCAAACCGGCGACGTTGGTAAAGAAATACAGCAGGAAAAATACCAAAACATTCGCAGTAATTGCCGGGCCGAGGTCGCCGGCACCGTAAGCTAATTTTGTTGAAAAACTGAGTTTTTTTGTTTCGGGGTTGTCGGCGGCTGGTTGAGGCCCGGAAGTGTTGCTCATAAACTTTAATTTCGGGATTTTTTGGCAGTCACAGTCTTTCCAGTAGGAGTATAACTCGCACTACGCTCTAATACTAAGTTTTTTGTGGGGTTCGGGACTAGCCTGAAGATTCGGTAATTGATAATTGGGTAATTGGTAATTGATAGGTTGGTGGGGGCGGGTTTACAAGATTATTGGTCTGAGGCAATTATTTTTGGTAAAACCCGCCTCTACAGACTTAAGGAAACAGTTGCGAAATCTGAACTTCTATTTCGGGAAATGCTAGCATTGACAAAACATCATCTTCATTAAATACTGTTTCTTGTCGGTAGTTTGCCTCGCCCGGTTCGCGAAAAACATAAACTTGCCGCGTGTTAACATCCAGTATCCAATAATCAGTAATTCCCGCCTTAGCATAAGCCGGTGCTTTCCGATTGCGGTCTGTTTCTAAAGTCGTGTCAGCTATTTCTACTAATAACAAAATATTGTCTGGCGCGGGATGAAAATCTTGGTACAGCCGGGGATCGATTTGCACTACAGCAATATCCGGTTCTGGTTCTGAATTATAACTTAGAGCGATCGGGTCTTGAATGCGAATTAAAGCAAGTCCTGCCAGCAGACTTCTTAGATAGTCGGCTGCACAAAGATTAGTTGCTGCGTGGGGAGGATTTTTTGCACTCATTGAAATAATTTGCCCGTCAATTAATTCTACTCGTTCATCGGAATTGAGAATACCAGTTTCTGTCATGCGGTGGTATTCGTCTACAGTCCACAAGCGTACATCTGTTACAGTCATGGCACAATTTCCTTTTGCGATATTATCTATTATCCTAAAGGCAGAAACCGGGTTTTTTATCAAAATACTAGATTAGAGACTTTAACACTGGTAAAAAACCCGGTTTCTTTGGTATAGTCCCGGACTACTTTAAATCCAAAATGGCAAATCTCAAATCTCAAATCTCAAATCTCAAATTGCTATGTCAGCAATCTAGATTTTGCTGTAATTGCTCCCACACACCACAAAATAGCATTGACAATCTCCGAGCGCTGGATGTCCTCTTCAGCTAAAAAACTCGCAAACTCTTGATCAATATTCAGGTTGTCTGCCAAAGCATAAAGCACTTGCTTGTACTCTGTGGGCATGGGTGTTAATGTGGCTGTAACTAAATTTAACAGCGCGTTCAAACAGTTAAGCATAGTCCCTGATTCGTCAATATCTTCTGCATCCAGCAAGTACAGCGTTTCTGCAATGTCACAAATAGCGTCTATTTGTGTGGGTGGCTTTCCCTGTTTTCTGACATCGATATTGCACAATTGGAGAGCGTTAATCGCTAGTTCTGGACGGGTAAAAAATACAAGTTGACCGCCGGCTACTAAAGGCGGCTCTTGTTCTCCATAGACAATTAGAGTATAGAGATTTGGTATTTCGGTATCGGGGTCGATGCGGAAACCGAACAGCCACAGCAATTTTTCTGTATTTAGGTTTGCTGTTTGCAGTGTTGTTGGGAAATTTTTGGGTTGTGACATGAATTTTTAATCCTTATAAAATTTACTCTCTTAAATCCGGTTTCTACGCAAAATCTGGGTTTTAGTGAGAAATCTATAAATAAACCGGGTTAATCAAGGCAAGAATGCGTAATTTTTGTTTATAAATTTTGCTGGATTATGTCGCAGCACTCAGCGACGGTTGCTCTTTTTTCCATTGCTGCCACTAGGGCTTCGTAAGCGGATTTGTGGCTTTCGATCAGGTTTTTGGCTCGCAGCGAACCCCAGTTTTGTTTGAGTTGAATTTCGGAACTGGGACGGCGCAGTTGTGTTAGAATTGCACTAATTTTTGTACGGTCTTCGGCTCCTCCTTGTGCGCTGCCGTAAACAAATTTTTCGGCCACTATTCCGGCCATCCACACGGTGCAGTATTGGTCTAAAAGTTGGGCGGAAAGAGTGCCGCTTTGGAGTTGAGATGCTAATTGTTCGTCTTCAAATCGGACGCCGCCTTGGGCTGTTTGGCCTTGTTTAAATGCTTCAAGAGCGTTGAGGGCGTAGCTGGTTACGGGAATTCCCAATAGGTGGGCAACTAGGAAGTGTCCGGCTTCGTGGTGAAGGATACGATCGCGCTTTTGTTTGGAAGTTCCCCCCAGCCAATCTAATAAAATTGTACCGCCTTGACCTTGCCACTGGAAACTGTCGAGGGTGGCTAGCCCCAACAGGCAAAAAGTGGCGATCGCAGGTACGGCTTCTGGCAAGTTGAATAGGGGACCCAACAATATTGAAACGGTGATGGCAAAGATAGAAATAGCGATAATATTCAAAGAAGTGTCTTTCATAACTGGGAATTGGTAAAGGGGAATTGGTAAAGGGGAATTGGTTTTAGAGGTAAACTCAGGTACGATCGCGCGATCGGTTTGGCAGCGTCGGGTCGATCGGAGCGCCCGGGGCTTCCGACAGAAACTCCATCTTCCAGTTTGACTGAAAATTGCCGCTCCGAAGCCACCGATATTAAAAAGATATTAAAATAAGTCAAAGTCAAATAAAAGTGTTAGTGGAATCCTTCATGTCAGTTTTGGCAGCGATCGCAGTTTTAGGTATCTTGATTGTCGTTCACGAACTCGGCCACTTCCTGGCGGCGAGACTTCAACACATCCACGTCAACCGCTTCTCTATCGGTTTCGGGCCCATCCTCTGGAAGTACCAAGGCCCGGAAACTGAATACGCCCTCCGCGCCTTTCCTCTGGGAGGTTTCGTGGGTTTCCCGGACGACGATCCAGACAGTACAATTCCCCCAAATGACCCGAATTTGCTCAAAAATCGCCCCGTGCTCGATCGGGCGATCGTCATTAGTGCAGGGGTAATTGCCAACTTGATTTTTGCTTACTTCCTGTTGGTGGTGCAATTGGGCACTGTCGGCGCTGCATCCATGAACTACCTACCGGGAGTTAAAGTCCCGGAAGTCGCCGCGGAAGTCAGTTCGGCCGCGAAACAAGCGGGAATTCGATCGGGCGACGTTGTTCTGTCTGTTGACGGCCTCGAATTGGGCGCGGACGCCAAAGCAATCAAATTATTGGTCACAGCAATCCAAGATCATCCCAACCAACCCCTAGCGTTGGAAATTCAGCGCCAAGAACAAAAATTTGTGGTGACAGTAACTCCTGAACAGTCGCCCGACGGCAAAGGTCGCATTGGCGTGCAGCTAACTTCTAACGGCACTGTCGTGCGGCAGCGGGCCGGAATTGTAGATGCCTTTAGCAAAGCCGCCAAAGAATTTGAGCGGATTGTGGTGCTGACGGTTCAAGGTTTCGGGCAGTTACTTAGCAATTTCAGCCAGACTGCCGACAAGTTGTCCGGGCCTGTGGCGATTGTGGCGATTGGTGCAGGGATTGCCAAATCGGATGCTGCGAGTTTGTTTCAGTATGCGGTGTTAATTAGCGTCAATTTGGCTGTGATTAATATCTTGCCTTTACCTGCTTTGGACGGCGGTCAGCTAGCTTTTCTATTGATAGAAGGACTGCGGGGCAAGCCTCTGCCGAACCGCATTCAGGAAAATGTCATGCAGACTGGTTTGGTGTTGTTGCTGGGTTTGGGAGTTTTCTTGATTATTCGTGATACTGCTAATTTGGCTGGCTTTGATTTGCGAAATTTCATGCAATAGTAAATGAAGGCAGAGGGAAGAAGGAAGTTCGGCAACGGATTCGCTCGACGGATGTAACGGATGTAACGGATGTAACGGATTTCAGGAAGAAGGAAGAAGGAAGAGTTATGTCTACTTTTCCGTTTTCCTATTTTCCTGTTTTTCCCTCTCCTTTTTTTCCTCCGTAATATCAATTCCGGTTGCATTGGAATGATTAAACCGCAGAGTACGCTCTTAACGCAGAGTTCGAGAACAGAGAGATGAATACAGGACTCGGAAGGGCGGATTTGATATAAGTGAGGCAGAGCCTCTGGTTATGGGTTCCCAGGTCGTGCCTGGAAGTTACAAACAAATAACAAGTGACTAATGATTACTGACTAATGACTAATTACTACTGACTACTGACTAATGACTAAAAAGTTAAGTTTGAAACAACGATCGCTCGAAATTCTGATTCGCCTCAAACGCCTCTATCCAGAAGCTCCTTGCACTCTCAACTACGAAACTCCGGTGCAGTTGCTGGTGGCGACGATTCTCTCGGCCCAGTGTACGGACGATCGAGTAAATCTGGTAACGCCGGCTTTGTTTGAGCGTTTTCCCGATGCGGTTGCTTTGGGAAATGCTGATTTAGAAGAACTCGAAAGTCTGGTGCGATCGACTGGTTTCTACCGCAATAAGTCTAAAAACATTAAAGGTGCTTGTCAGGCGATCGTCAATAAATTCAACAATCAAGTGCCGCAGCGGATGGAACTGCTACTAGAATTGCCCGGAGTTGCCCGCAAAACGGCTAATGTCGTTCTGGGTCACGCTTTTGGTATTAATATGGGCGTGACCGTAGATACTCACGTCAAGCGTTTGAGTCAGCGGTTGGGATTGACCGAACATACCGATCCTACAAGGATCGAGCGGGATTTGATGGTATTGTTGCCGCAGCCCGATTGGGAAAATTGGTCGATTCGGTTGGTTTATCACGGCAGAGCAGTTTGTAATGCGAGAAATCCGGCTTGCAATATTTGCGAACTTGCAGATTTGTGCCCTTCTGCTAATAGTTAGGTGTTGCACCAATGTTTAGTACAGGCAAGATGCCTGTACCACAAAAATATTGAGTTATTCCAGATTTGTACCCTTTTGCTAATAGTTAGGTGTTTGGTAAGTACAGGCAAGATGCCTGTACCACAAAAAAGTTGAGTGATTGTGGAACAGGCATCTTGCCTGTTGCCAAAAATCTTGTTGACAAAAGAAATAATTCAAATAAAAGTTATCCAAAATGACAAAAATATAGTAAAATAGTAGATTGTGATTAATCTAAGGATATCAACAGATTATGGCTAAGAAGAGCATGGTCGAGCGCGAGAAAAAGCGCCAAAGACTCGTAGACAAGTACGCCGACAAGCGGGAAGACCTGAAAGACCAGTTTGACCAAGCTAACAATCAGATGGACAAAATGGCGATTCACCGCCAACTGCAACAGCTACCTCGCAGCAGTTCGCGGACTCGCTTGCGGAACCGCTGCTGGGCAACTGGACGCCCCAGAGGTTACTATCGTGACTTCGGACTGTCTCGCAACGTGATGCGAGAAATGGCTCACGAAGGTCTTTTGCCCGGTGTTGTGAAGTCTAGCTGGTAGAAGTCAGTTGACAGTTGACAGTTGACAGTTGACAGTTGACAGTTGTTAGTTGACAGTTGTCATTAGTCAGAAGGAAGTAGGAAGAAGGAAGAAAAAAACTCACAATTAATCGGCAGGATTATGTTTGGGGTTGATTTTTGTTTCAGACTTATGAGTTAAATTTTCCTCCTTCTTGCTTCACTGGCCGCAGCATTTATCAATGCCGAGACTTTCGAGTAACAAGTCGCTGACGGCGTTGGCGATCGCAAATTCGCCGTAGAAGCTTTTAGAAAAATCATAGGCCTGCATTTCGGTGACGATCGCAATTACGAGGCTGCCCACGTCATTTTCGCCTTCCATACGCTGGCGGACATAGATTTGGGCAGCCCTTTTAGCTATTTGCTGGTTGGCTGCTTCTGGGATAAACTCGGAGTCTAGCCATGCCAGCAGCGTTTGTTGGAGCCATTGACCTTCTTGCTCAGGGTTTTTGGCGGGCGGTAAGGTAATAGGTTCGATGGTTTCAGACATGATTATTCCTAATTGCTAATGTTGACTTTGAAAAGTCAATTGACAAATGAGAACTGATAAATATATGCAATATGATATACCGACAATTATACAAGGATATGCCCAAGGCTACTTCTTGATGGCAAATGACGGGGAGGAGAGTTTGGGGTGGTATTCGAGCCGCCAGCGGGCGCTGATTCCTCTGGATGAAAGATTTACCTATCCGAAATCTCTGCGTCGCCAAATTAATCAAAATCGATTTTCGGTGGCTGTGAACCGCGATTTTGGGGCGGTGGTTGAGGGTTGTGCCGATCGCGAAACTACTTGGATTTCTAAGGAGCTCAAACAGATTTACTGGGGTTTGTATGAGGCCGGTTGGGCTTACAGTTTCGAGACTTGGTGCGGGGACGAATTGGCGGGCGGTATTCTCGGATTGTCGATCGGCGGTGCGTTTATTGGGGAGTCGATGTTTTACCGAATTCCCGAGGGTTCTAAGGTGGCGATGGTGAAGTTGGTGGAGAGATTGCGCGATCGATCGTATCTACTTTTCGACGCTCAAATGAACAATCCCCACTTGGAAAGATTCGGCGCTTATACTGTTAAGGAAAAACTGTACAACACTCTTTTGCAAGAAGCTTTAAAGCGCCGCTGCTCGCTATTTTAAATATGTTCTGGAGGGGGAAACTGCAGATGATAGCGGGGGCGATCGCACTTCTGAAATTGATTCTAATCTGATAATTATCCAATTCCGCATCAAAACACTCTCAACAAGACGGAGGCAGAGCCGATCGGCTCTGCCACGCTGGAGTTTGGTAAAATCAAAAATCAAAAATCTCCAATCTCCAATCTCCAATCTAAAATCCAAAATCTAAAATCTAAAATCGATTGACGTTGGCCCCCATTTGCGGCTACGCTTTTAAGTGTAAGGTTGCTTTGCTTGTACAGGAGGCAGCCCGCGTCGCCCAAAAATCTAGTTGCACTGCCCAAAGCTGCGCCAACAGCAATGGACAGCATAACCGCCAAACTGGAACAAGCAGTCTGGAGGCTAACAGAGTATCTTAACATTCTCTGTGGCCGCCCTGCTGTGTGTTGAAATGCGGGGCGGCTGGATTTTTGGGTTTTCTAGGAAAACCCAAAGTCAGGAGAACATAATATGTCACAGGAATTCGTCCCCGACGAAAACGAATTTGCTCGCCCAAATTCCGAGCCCGCAGCAGTATCGGAACAGGATGTGCTGCTGGTAACGGTTGTGGGTTCGCCCCAGGGTGTCAGGGAAACGATTCTTACTTTGTACCGGCTGGGATTTGCTAAAGTCGGCGATTGGAGCCCCCTACAGCGGGCGGCAAATCCGAAGCAGGTGATGAGTGTGCTGATTCGCCGGAAAGTGCGATCGACTGACAGTAAGCCGCCGGGAAGGTAAGCTGCATAATAATGCGCTTTTTCACTCTCCGGCAGGGGTTTAAATCGCTGCCGGAGTGCGTCCAAGTGCATTAATACCAATTTAATGTGAAGTTGCACATATCTCGATCCCCCTAAATCCCCCTTAAGAAGGGGGACTTTGATCGGAATCTTGTCCCCCCCTTATTAAGGGGGGCTAGGGGGGATCGGATTCTACGGGGCCTCATAAAAAATTGGTATAAGTTGATATTTATTGATATTTATGGGCGATCGTCTCGCGTCCTTACCCGTACCTAAACTTTTTAGCTTCGCTATAATATTTCCAATTAAAGCATACAAATCGAGCAAAAAGCAATGGTAGATCCAGTCAGCGCGGGTTTGGGTTTGGGTTGGTTATTGGTCGGCCCTATTTTGCAAGACTTGGCTAAAGCAGCTTTAGACGACTACGTT
>NZ_JANMZH010000596.1:0-1170 GCF_031383065.1 Microcoleus sp. OTE_8_concoct_300
GCCAATGGTCAGACTGCAACCCAAGTTTAATTCGCCTCGCTGCAAGTCATTCAACTCCCGCAAACCTCTCTCAGTCAAAGCAACTTGGTGGAGAATTTTCTGAGTTTCAACTTGCAGCAACTTCCCAGCATCTGTGATTTCTATCCGGCGACCGATGCGGTGAAATAGTTTTACTCCATATTCCGCTTCTAAACATTGGATAGCGGCGCTGACAGCAGGTTGGGTAATGTAAAGTTCCTCCGCCGCGCGACTGAAGTGCAGGTGTTCCGCGACAGCTAGAAAAACTCGCAGTTGGTCAAGTGTCATTCCGGCCATGCTGAGTACCCTTTTACTAAATATAGTGATTTTTTGACATTAAAATCTCTGGCGACTCTGCTTTGACCTGAACTTTTCGATATTGTACAGGTTGGAATTATCCATAAAGCACGGTTGCCAGCCGCTCTTTAATTTTTCTTTTAACCTCAAGGGTTTGAGCTGGTGGCTACAGATAGGTTTGGTACTCCAACAGTTCTTTTGTGGCGGCACTGCATCACTTGTATTTATTAATTCGATAAAAAACAACATTTGATTGTACCTCAGAAGGCGATTACAGTGATATTTAAGCTTCTAACGCAGGGCCCAATGCTGAAGCAGCACCGACAATTTTAAGCCGATCGCCAAAAGTCGATCGACAAAAAGAGAGAAGATAAATGAGTAAGAAAACGCCAAAAAATCAGAGTGCACACGGCTTAAAGCCGGACTGCCTCTCCTTTGGGGAGGTTTTAGCTCAATCCTTTGCCGTTATTGCACCTACAACTATACCCGCATCTAATCTAGGGTTAATTGTCGCTCTTTCGGGTAACGGGACTTGGCTGAGCTTTCTTATCGGCTTGATCGGTCTAGTATTTGTCAGCATCAATATCAACCAATTTGCGAGTCGATCGGCTTCTGCGGGTTCTCTTTATTCTTATATTGTTAAAGGACTTGGCCCGACGGCCGGCGTAATTTGCGGCTGGAGTTTGGTACTGGCTTATCTATTTACTGCGATGTCCGTTTTGTGTGGTTTTGCCAACTTTACGGGTACTTTCATCGGTCATTTAGGCATCCATCCGTCACCGATTACGCTGTTAGCGATCGGGGCCGGCGTTGCTTGGTATGCAGGTTATAAAGATATCCAACTCTCAGCTATGG
>NZ_JANMZH010000597.1:0-1174 GCF_031383065.1 Microcoleus sp. OTE_8_concoct_300
GCCAATGGTCAGACTGCAACCCAAGTTTAATTCGCCTCGCTGCAAGTCATTCAACTCCCGCAAACCTCTCTCAGTCAAAGCAACTTGGTGGAGAATTTTCTGAGTTTCAACTTGCAGCAACTTCCCAGCATCTGTGATTTCGATGCGGCGGCCGATGCGGTGAAATAGTTTTACTCCATATTCCGCCTCTAAACATTGGATAGCGGCGCTGACTGCCGGTTGGGTAATGTAAAGTTCCTCCGCCGCGCGGCTGAAGTGCAGGTGTTCCGCCACAGCTAGAAAAACTCGCAGTTGGTCAAGTGTCATTCCGGCCATGCTGAGTACCCTTTTACTAAATACAGTTATTTTTTGAGATAAAAATCTGTTGCGGCTAAGTTTTGACGTGAACTTTTCGATCGACTCTCTTGTACAGATTGGAATTGCCCATAAAGCACGGTTGCCAGCCGCTCTTTCAATTTTTCTTTTAACGTCAAGGGTTTGAGCTGGTGGCGACAGATAGGTTTGGTACTCCAACAGTTCTTTGGCGGCGGCACTGCATCACTTGTATTTATTAATTCGATAAAAAACAACATTTGATTCTACCTCAGAAGAGCCTTAAGGTGATACTTAAGCTTCTAACGCAGGGCTAAATGCTGAAGCAGCACCGACAAGTTTAAGCCGCCAAAAGTCGATCGACAAAAAGAGAGAAGATAAATGACCAAGAAAACGCCAAAAAATCTGAGTGCACACGGCTTAAAGCCGGACTGCCTCTCCTTCGGGGAGGTTTTAGCTCAATCCTTTGCCGTCATTGCACCTACAACTATACCCGCATCTAATATAGGGTTAATTGTCGCTCTTTCGGGTAACGGGGCTTGGCTGAGCTTTCTCATCGGCTTGATAGGCCTAGTATTTGTCAGCATCAATATCAACCAATTTGCGAGTCGATCGGCTTCTGCTGGTTCTCTTTATTCTTATATTGTTAAAGGACTGGGCCCGACTGCCGGCGTAATTTGCGGCTGGAGTTTGGTACTCGCTTATCTATTTACTGCGATGGCCGTTTTGTGTGGTTTTGCCAACTTTACGGGTACTTTCATCGGTCATTTAGGCATCCATCCGTCACCGATTACGCTGTTAGCGATCGGGGCCGGCGTTGCTTGGTATGCAGGTTATAAAGATATCCAACTCTCAGCTATGG
>NZ_JANMZH010000144.1:0-1681 GCF_031383065.1 Microcoleus sp. OTE_8_concoct_300
GAGTCCTTATTCAACGGTCAACGGAGAAAATACAGTCAAATTTCTGCAAGAAATCAAAAAACGTCATCCTGAGCAAAGATTACTATTGATTTGGGATGGCGCTTCCTACCATAGAGGAGAGGAAATGAAGAAGCTGTTAGCGATAGAAAACGAAGAAAAAAGACCAGAAGAATGGTCAATTACTTGTCAATTATTTGCGCCTTATGCTCCGGCCGAAAATCCAGTAGAAGGAATTTGGTTGCAAGTCAAGAACTTTATTCGGCGTTTTTATCACATCTGTACAAACTTCTCCATCGTTAAACGATTATTCGAGTTTTTCTTTGATTTTAAGCTTTTTAATAATCCTAACTTGAAAAAATACGAGGCTTTTGCACAACTCATTTAGACGTGCTATAATTGTGTTTCGTTTAAGAATTTAACGTTGGATGGAATTCGCCCCAAATACTCACAACCTTTACTGACTGTGGCTTCTACCATCGCATAAGAATGTAAACCTCTATCCCACATCAATAGCATTCCCGCCGTTACTGAGCGTAACAACTTTAACGCTCTTACTCTTTCTCCCATTTTATATGGACACATTAAGGCGTCAAATATTAAATGTGTTCCCGCCTCTAATAAAATAACTAATCTAGCTTTCGGAAACGCTGCTCTTGTACCTGGACGACTTCCTGGACGACCAAAAACCCTGGCATTCTCATCACCCAGACGGGATATCTAAGCAGGTTCCGTCTATCACTACGACTCTGAGTTCGCTGATAAAAGCTCCTATTGTTTCAACTGTAGCCATTGGTCGCACTAATGAATGAAACAACTGTCTCATCACACCTGCTCCTAATCTTTGTCTGGCTTGAGTGATTGCAGCTTTACATGGAAACCGCCAATATTTACCAATTTTTATCCATGCTTCATTAAGACCATCAATCAAATTTTTTAGTACATCCCGCATTGAATCTTTTGACCATAGACTCATTGCGATTACCAGACACACTACCAGTTGTGCAGGCAGGGTTCGATGACGTTTCTCTTCAACCTTCGTTTTAGTAATCGCCTGTTCAATTGCACTGGCTGGAATTGCTATCTCTATGGCTTTGAATATCTCCGTACTTGGGATTTTGGGAGATACTAATGAGAATTCTTTGAGATGCACCTTACTTGCTCTCCATTTTTGGACACCATACCTAATTTACCACTATTTGAGCCTTAACTGAACCGTATTGGGGCTTGTCTCCAACTTGAATCGCTTTATACACTCGCTTTTGTAGGCGGAATAAATTACGGCGGAATTTCTTCCACGGTAACGTCTTCCAAGATTCACTAACATTGCTGTTGTGTCTAATCATGCTCTGCTCTAGTTTGTGTACTCTGAACACCTTGCAGCAATTACGCTGCATCCTACCCGGACTGAGGGGATTCCGCTGCTCGTCTAGCCTACGAAAGGGTTCGACTTCCCCTAGACCCTCAGTTCGTTTTTCTTCGTTCCCTCGGGCGTGATTAATTGTTCCTTTAGGTGTAGCCAATTTAACTACTGGATTCCCTAGACTAAGCTGTTCGACATCTAAACTGCATTAACTAAGTTACCTTTATTTTTTATTTTTCGGTTCCATTTCATAATTAGTCCTCCTTCATTTAACAGTTTATGTAACAGTGCTTCTAGTTTTTCAATGGATTCAAATAATCT